>JBCDHA010000459.1:0-3761 GCA_038750705.1 Bacteroidota bacterium | reverse complement strand
TAAATTTGCTAATTTAAGTCATGAAGTTACTGAAAGAAATAGATAGAAAAACCTTTAAATCGAGATTTGGCACTCAGCGAGCCTGCTATGAATATCTAGCACAACTGAAATGGCCTGAGGGGTATGTATGTAGACAATGTGGGCATACTGATTATATCAAGGGTAAACAGCCTTGCAGCCGTAAATGCCGCAAATGTTGTTACGATGAATCCACTACCTCAGGTACCTTGTTCCATAAACTCAAATTTGGCATTGATATCGCCTTTGAGATGCTCTACGAAATAACGGTGGGTAAGAAAGGCGCCAGTAGTATCTGGTTGGCCGAACATTTTGGTGTACAGCAAAAAACGGCCTGGTACTTTCGTCATAAAGTGCAAAAAGCCATGAAAAGCAGTGGAAAACATCCTTTAGAAGGGGAAGTACATGTTGACGAGTTTGAAATAGGAACGCCTAAAGAATATGAACAAGGCCGGGCGCACAGTACGCAGAAAATGCGGGTAGTATTAGCCGTAGAAGATAGAGAGGGTAAATCGGGTAGGGCTTACGCAAAGGTGATTGAAGATTATAGCACGGCTTCACTCAAGCCCATTTTTGATCAACATATTGCCACAAATGCCCAAGTGACCACCGATGGCTGGTCAGGATATAAGCCCATGAAAAATGAGTATGTTGCCCTTCGGCAAATCCCTTCAAACAAAGGAAGAAACTTTAAAATGCTACACATACAGATTAGGAATTTCAAGAACTGGCTCCGAGGTGTGCATTCCTATTGTAATAAAGAGTATTTACAGCAATATATCGATGAATATTTCTTCCGATTCAATCGTAGAAACCACAGGGCCACAATCCTAGACAAAATAATCGAAAGATGCGTGGCTCACCAGCCAATTCATCTTATAACTGAGACTTAGATGGGTAACCCTAATTATTAAAATATTTTTTTTATAAAAAATAAAAGTAATTATTCGGTCTTTACATAAGAACACTTAAAACTACCTTTCTCGCACATTTCAAAATCAAAAGATGAACTAAGCTTTTACAAGCTAGAGATAGACACTCTTATCAGTCGCTCGCATTTTACATTCATCGCCGTATGAAGAGTTAATTTGCCACGCCCCCTCAAGAATTTTTTACTTAAACCGTCAGCCTCCCAAAGTTTGCAGGGACTTAAATTTTACACCAACTACGAAATGTAATAAGTTTAGTGTTAGCGCTCAATTCCAAAATTGTATTTTACCATTTTTCTTAATCTTTCTTAAGAAGAGATAATGCTATTAAAGACAGTATCGCCAGTTGGAAAGATACTTTTTGGATGTGTGTCCCCTAAACAGTGAGTTAAAGCTTTCAACAGTATTGATGATGTAGCTGATCTTTCCGATAGCGTAGCTGTTTATTATCCGGCTTTCGTCATCTTGCTAATCCCGAAGCTGTATGAATTTTCACAGCCAAGATGGAGGCGATACAAAAGCTTTTTTCTTTAGTGGTAGCTCCCGTTATCACCTAACGTTCTAAAAGTGTTGAAACAACCTACTGTGGAACTTATGGATTGGCGGCTCTCCCGGATGGGATTTTTTGTAACTTGGTTTGTCTTGCCTCCTACAGATGTATTGCTAAAAAGTCTTCAAACTGCCCTTTTTCGGGTATACCAGCCCCCGTACACAGCGCTGTGGAAAAACCTGACCGGTGGCTCGAAACCTGCCACCTCCATAAGTTCAAAAAGGCGGCTCTCAGGAATGTATTGAATATGTTCTTGTATGCGCAGCAGCCGCTCCTCTACCTGCTCCGGATCAATATCTTCAGGGAGTAAGTTTCTCAGCACATCAATCTGGTCACTCATTTGACTCTTATCACCAAAAATATCTACCAATATAAAGGGAGCATCTGGATTCAATCTGGCAGCGATTTGTTCCAGCAGCGATTGTTTAGCTCCATTGTCTTTTAAGAAGTGCATGACTAAAATCAAAGTGGCGGCATCGTAAGTTTTGCTAGGAGGCAGATCATCCACCACTCCACAGAAAAGCTCTGTTTTCGATAGATCCGACGTCTTCTCCCGCGCTTGACGGATCATATCAGGAGAAGGATCGACACCCAGTATTGTTCCGTCAAAACCTGATCTTTTAAATGCCAAAATCTCATTGCCCGTACCACAACCGGCAACTAAGAGCTGATCACAGGACGTATGTACTAAACGGGTCAAAAGATCAGGAAGAGCCCGGATCAGAAATGAATAACCGGGGATCCAGTTGGAAACAAAGTGATCATAATTGATGGCACGTTCGTTTTCAAATAACTCCACATCCTTCCTCATAACCCCTCAAACATTAAGTACATTTCATCTATCCGATTATAAAGGAGTAACGAAATTAGTGCCTGCCTCTGCCTTTTATATGTTAACTAAAAATCACTGTATGAAGAAGAAGTGAAAGGACAGAGAGCAGGACTTAATAACTTTTATGTCATGTATTATAAATGATGCTGAACACCTCGTTTACCGTCAAGGCCTCATGGATCATACTTTTTAAGCTCTTCACCTGGCAGTGCGTAAGGCACAGCCCCATACAGACCGTTGGATTTTGTACGATAGCATATAGCTTGCCATTAAACTCGTAGGTAAAATCAGGCGTGCCTAAATGGCCAAGCATGTTCTTAAATTCTACCATTTCGTAATGTGTGAAAGACAGGCAACAACTGTTAAAAATAATGGAATAGCTTCTGCATGCTTTACACCAGCTCACCTGTCCATGTTCATGCTCAGTCAGTATGATATGTTCAGCATTAGTACACATAAATTTCTTGTATCAATTCATCGCCAGAGAGAGGTTCCCCTTTAGGTAAGAATTAATTGTTTCTTTGATCTTTGCCTGTGCCTTAGCGCTGTCGTACCCTCCTTCAAACATTTCGCCTTCCAGCCCGAAAAGTCGCATAAACAACACTTGCCCGTCTTTTTGTTTTTCCAATTGCACGGTTTGCTTTTGAGCAAAAAGCTCATCCCACACAGTTCGAACGTCGTTCCAATAAGCTTGCTTATCGTTCCACCAATCTATCGCCGGTTGGCATTTGCTTTCATCTACCTTCTTGTAGGTATTCCACCCTTTCTCTCTTGCGATCTCCTTGTCTTCACCCTCGCGAAGAACTTTGCTATTATCCTGATCGTGCACCCAGCCATAATCCGTTATTTCCTGCCGGTTTCCACGCACCATCACGTTATAATCACTGCGCTTGCTGTATTCTCTTCTTGGCAGGGGTGCGTCAGTTATACTTTCCCAAAAACTTCGGCCGTCTACATGCACCCAGGTAGCCGTACCCTCGTACCTTGGGCTATCATCCACCTGGTAGACCTTTTGTGTCCATTGGCCTTTGACTTTATCGGCCGGAATGCTTACGTATTTCCAGGTGTTGTCCTTATGGAACATATGGAAATCGGTGTTTTCGTAGATCCAATCCTGGCGCCAGTGTTTAATGATCATGCTATCGCCGATAACGAGTAGGTGCTGTATGACCACCTTGTCCTTCGAATCTTCAACCAACATGGCATATTCTAAAGCCCCCGAATAATAGTTTTTATGAAATTCATAATCCTTATCGGGAGCAAACGTCTCGGCAAAACTAAAGGACACGTCATAGCAGCCGCACATGGACTTTATGGCTTCTATGTCCTGCTTTTTCTTTTTTTGAGCAACTACAACGGTTAGAGACAGACAAAGTAAAAACGATAGTAAGGTTTTCATTGGTAAATAGTTTTAAAATTTAAGAACACAGGT
>JBCDHA010000458.1:0-3772 GCA_038750705.1 Bacteroidota bacterium | reverse complement strand
ATGGAATCTTCGTCCTACGTGATCAACACTACCTGTAACTTTTTCTATTCTTGGATTTTCCGCCAAGGCATTATGAAGTGCCGAATATGCTCCTTCCTGATCTCCAAATCGTACTACAATTGTGCTTTCAGTGTCAAACCCGAGGTCCATATCATTCACAAACTTTGCGTTTCTCACGAAAAGAAAACTTGCCGTTATGGTGACCATCGCAAAGGCAAACTGAATGGAAAGCAATAGCTTCGTCCACCTACCAATAGATCTATACTTCAGTGAACCTTTCAATATTTTAGCAGGATGAAATTTGCTCAAAAACAAGGCTGGGTACCCTCCGGCTATCACACCCGTTATTAATAATGTTGCCATCAGGAACATAAAAAAGTTCAGATGACCTTCCAAGACCAGCTCTAATTCCAGGAAAGGTAACAACTGATTATATTGATCGGCAAGCCAAACGGAAAGTGGTATGGCCACAACGCCTGCCAGTACGCAGATGAACAAACTCTCCCAGAGAAACTGAATAATAATCTGATCTTTACGCCCCCCCATTACCTTACGTACACCAATTTCTTTGAGCCGTCCGGCGGCAGAGGCAATCGTAGTATTAGTAAAGGTAAAACTGGCGAGTAAGAGTATTAATCCGGAAATAACTATGGGTACAACGTCCATGGCAAGTGGCAGCGCCACTTCCATGGGTCCTATAACATCATTTTGTTGAGCTCTTAGGGCCATTCCGCTCAAGGGGTCCAGGTAGTATGTTTTGTTACCTCTCTGAGCTACATCAGGATCGTTCGTGAGGGCAAACTCATTTAAGATGGATTCCATTGAACCGGCATGAGAGCCTTCTTCCAGCAAGATAAAAGCAGTAACTGTTTTATCCCATGGCTGCGTTGAAGACGGAAAGTTGGCCATACTAGTAAAAGCGTCGACCTGAATACTTGAGTTTGTAGGCGTTTTGGACAATACACCGGCTATGCTCATTAAACGTTCTTGCCCCTGATGAACAAAATTTAGCGTCTTGCCTACAACGTCATAATGGTTAAAAATCTTTATGGCTAATTCCTGGCTAATGATAATACCATTACTTTTCACCAATCCGGCATGTGATCCGGTTATAACAGGAAAATCAAACACTTCGAAAAAATTATCCGTGACATAAGCCACATTCATATCAAAGTATTCATTCCCCTTTTTGGCGTTGCCTCCCCACTCAATGTATTGCGTTGCCTGACGTACCGAACTTAAGCTTTCAGCTCGGCTGAAGACAGCCTCAGGAACGATACCGTATTGTCTCGTTCGTTGCGGTTCCCGCTCTTGATAATTGATACGGTAAATATTCGAGTAATTCTGATGCTGCTGATCGAACGTATGATTATGGCTATAGTTTAAATAAGATACAATACAACATGCCAGGCCGATACTCATGCTGAGCACATTGATAAAGGCATAATTGACATTTTTTCGGTAATTACGAAAAGCAATTTTTCCATAGTTTTTGATCATGATCGTAGTGTTATTGTAATTGTTGAGTTTCTTGATTACGGAAGGTCGCAGAAGATAAATAACCTCCAGGGCAAATCGGAATCGCGCATAGAAAATCGACCTTTCTTCAGCATTGAGCTCAAAAGACTCGATTAGGTCGCCCTCAATTTCTTCGAGCAACTCACGGGCGCAAAACCATTGCAAAAACCGTAAAAAGAGTTTTGGTGGCTGTTTATGCAAACCCTACTCCTTTCTCCAATATTTCCGTTTCAGGCGGACTTACCATATATGGTTTTATTATGAATACAATATACTACGAATTAGTTTCGTAAATGGATACAATATAATGAATAATTATGTCATTGCTTATTTTTAAACCGTGTAACTATCAACACTGCGGCTATTACGATAATCGCACCAAAAAATTGCAGTTGAGTCAGTCTTTCATCCAGAAAGATATTTGCCAGAGCGATCGTAGCAATGGGCCCCAGACTCCCCAGAATGGAGAAAGTGGAAGCTCCAAGGTGCTTAATGCTTATAGAAACCAGGTATGACGGAATTACAGTTGAAATCATAGCCATGCCAAAAGCGAGACCATAGACTTCAACGGGGTAACCGGATAAATATAACGGTTGGGTGAGCCCAAAATGGACAAAAACACAGATGGTAGACACTATCATGGCGTACGAGGTAAATGCCACAGACCCGAATTTTGGAATGAGCCAGCCGCTACCAACCAGGTAAGTCGCATAGCACAGCGCACTGATAAATACGAGCAAGCCCCCTATCCATACATCATCCTTATTCCCTGAAAGTTTCAGCTCGTCGGCAAACGTGATCAAAATACCGATATAAGAAACTACGATAGCAATAACCTGCCACTTGCCGGGTCTTTTCCCGAAAAAGATCCATGTAATAAAAATTACCAAAGTAGGATATATGAACAGTATAATGCGTTCAAGACTGGCCTTAATGAACTCAAGTCCTAAAAAATCAGTCAAACTGGCCAGGTAGTAACCTATGAATCCGAGGCCAGCAACCCATAAATAATCTTTGAAAACAATATTTTTAGGCTGGTTCGGCTTCTTTACAAAAGCCATAACCAAATACACCGGAAATGCAAAAGCCATACGAAGTAGTAGCAATGGAACGGCCTCTACATCATAGCGATAGGCCATTTTAACGAAAACCGCCTTCGCCGAGAAAAACACTATAGCTATAACGGCAATGATCAGAATCCAGCCCTTATGCTTTTTCATTTAGGGGCAAGATGAAAAAAAGGTCAACAAATATCATCGACCTAAATTTAAAAAATCAAACTACTAGTATCTGACTAAATTTTTCAAAGCAAGAGAAAAGCACCTCTAAAAGGTCCAAGAAAATTTCTCTTCGAAACTGAAAACTATCCACGCCCACCATTTGGCAGGAGTAACTGAGAGCTGCCCTGTAGGGAGTTTAAAGGGTGCTTTTAGCGAATGATTCCAAATCAAAAAATCTTTTCACGGATGCCGGTAAAATCAGGTATTATTCGTATCGTAAAGAGTTAACAGGATTTACACGAGCTGCTTTCAGCGATTGATAACTGACCGTCAGCCAGGCAATCAATAGCGCCGCCAGGCCACTTGCCAGAAATACCCAGATCGGAATATTAATCCGATTCACAAAATCGTCAAGCCATGAATCCATAGCATAATAGGCAGGATAAATGGCCAGAACAAAGGCTATGACCACCAGCTTTACGAATTCTTTTGACATTAAGGTGGTAACACTCCAAACGCTGGCGCCCATTACTTTTCTTACCCCTATTTCTTTGGTTCGTTGCTCGGCCAAAAAAGCCGCCAGGCCAAAAAGTCCGAGACAGGCTATAAAAATGGCTATGACCGTAAAAATAGTAAAAACGGTACCCAACCGTTCTTCTGCGCGGAATGCAGCATCATAATCATCGTCCAGAAACGAGTATTGTAAAGGTTCCCCATCGGCATATTTATCCCAGGTATTCGAAAGAACTTCAAGTACTTGAGAAGTTTCCTCGCCCGCATAACGCATGTATAACTGGTTTGCATCATCAGTAAGGGTAAGAATCAATGGTCTTACTTCTAACTTCAGGTCCTCGAAGTTAAAGTCCTTGATTACTCCTATAACTTCCATCTCAGTGGGTTCATCAAAATTGAAGTTTACAATTTTTTGATCAAGCGGATTTTCAAAACCAAATTCGCGCACAGCTGCTTGATTAATTACTACAACCATTGAATCTGAAGGAAAATCTCTGGAGAAGAACCGTCCCGCTACCATT
>JBCDHA010000457.1:0-3773 GCA_038750705.1 Bacteroidota bacterium | reverse complement strand
GCCCGAATTCAGATAGTCATTAACAAGCATGCTATACGCATGATATTGTAAATCTTTGTCATCATTTTCTAAAGCGATCAATAGCAGTTTTTTGCTAGTAGCCAATGCCATATTAGGTTGCTGCGTGAAGTGATAAAGCTCATTGATGTTGAAAAATGCAGGGTAAACTTTGCCGGCCTGGTTGGCCCTGAGGCGTATATCTATGGATTTGTTATAGTATTCGATAGCCTTGTCATAGTTGTTGAATACTTTATATATGATGCCAACATTATTGTAGGACTTACCCAGCTTTTGCCAGGCTTGCAATTTTTCAAAAATGGCCATTGCATCCAAATAGTATTGTAGCGCATTTACCATGTCGCCTTGAGCATAGCAAGTGACGCCAATCGCGTTTAGCGCATCACCTTCCAACAATGTTTGTTTTGTAGTGCGCGCAAAAGCAAGTGCCTTATCATAGTACTTGCGTGCTTGTGGTATTTTTCCAGACCTTCTACTATAAACTCCGGATTGAAAGATAGATTCAAATACCAAACTGTCTAGCCCCAGAGTTTCGTATGTGATAGTAGAAAAATTCAGGTATTTAAGTGAAGAATCTAATTTGCCTGTAAAAAAGTAACCGTCTGCAAGTCTATAGGCAAAGTCAGCTTTTATTTTGGTACTATGCTCTTCATTTGCTACTTGCTCTTTGAGATAGGTAATGGCCCGCTGTTGGTCATGTTTCCAAAGGCTATCATATGCATTGATGATAATGCCTTCAGATTTTTGCCCGTATGCTGCAAAGTGCATAACACCAGTTACCAGCAAGGTGATGAATTTGCTAAGGCCCAAAAGATTAAGAGGTTGATAAGATGCTAAAGGTAAGAATTAGCACAGAATCATTCAGGTGCTGTAAGAGTTGAATAAGCAAACAAAAAGCCGAAGAACAATCTCCGGCTTTAGTGGGCCCACCTGGGCTCGAACCAGGGACCCCTTGATTATGAGTCAAGTGCTCTAACCAGCTGAGCTATAGGCCCTGAATCAATTAACAATCTTCAAATTTCAATTAACCAACATTGGACGTTGCTATTTGTCAATTGACAATTGATTTTGGGAGTGCAATATTAGATATTTGCTCCAAATTCGCCAAAAGAAAATTTCAAATTTGGAACTCCATAAAATACAAGACATCATTTTCGATTTAGGCGGAGTGATCGTTGGCTTGGATACTTCCCGAACGATTGCTGCAATAGCTCGGCTGACAAGTGTTTCCGAAGCTGAGGCCTTCTCAATTTTTGAAAGCGATAAGCGCTTTGAGGAATATGAAATGGGAAAAATTACGGACGAAGAATTTCGTAATTTTATTAGAGACCTAACCACTGAATCATTGACAGATTGGGCCATTGATGAGGCCTGGAACGCTATGATCCTGGATTTTCCACAAGTCCATTTTGATCTTTTAAGCCGTCTTCGCAAGCACTATAAAATTCACCTGCTGAGTAATACAAATAATATTCACCTTAAATATATGACTAACAAACTTGTGGAAACAGATGCGGGTGATTTTAGCAATTACTTTGATAATGAGTTTTACTCACATAAAATGGGCATGCGAAAACCGAACATTGATATCTATACTTCTGTTTTATCCGAAGGGGAGATGAACGCTGAAAGCACTTTGTTTTTAGATGATAATTTGGATAACCTCAAAGGCGCCCATTCGCTGGGCATCAATGTTTACCACGTAAAAAGGCTCGCTGATACCGTAAGTTTCTTCAATGGACGACAATAAGATAAAAACCTACTTGACCCATCTGGGTCTTTTCATATTCACTTTCATTTCTGCCACACTTTCGGGGAGCTTTTTCATTAACGGGAAAATGTGGGGCTGGACCGAATACAGTTGGGCTGATTTCTATGAGGGTATGAAATATTCCGTGCCTTTCCTGTTAATCTTAACTGTGCATGAATTTGGTCATTATTTCACGGCACGTTATAACAAAGTAAAGACTACTCTACCGTATTACATTCCATTGCCACCTATTCCAATGCTAATTGGAACCATGGGCGCCGTGATCAGGATCAAGGATTTTATTAAGTCTAAGAAGGTTCATTTCGATATAGGGTTGGCAGGGCCTCTTGCAGGATTTGTGGTAGCTATTGTACTTTTATTTTATGGATACTCCAACCTTCCTCCCGTTGAATATATTTATGAAATTCATCCTGAATATGAGGCTTATGGAGCGGATTACGCTGATTACTATGCCGAAAATGATAGCCTTATCAGCATTAAAATAGGAAAGAATTTAGCTATTCTATTCTTTGAGAATTATGTGGCAGATGCTGAGCTTGTTCCGCACCCAAATGAGTTTATTCATTATCCTTATTTGTTTGCGGGATTTTTGGCTCTTTTCTTCACCGCATTAAATCTTTTACCCATAGGCCAATTAGACGGGGGGCATGTGCTTTACGGTTTAGTAGGGGCTAAATGGCACTCGCGGGTGGCGGTAACTTTTTTTCTGGCCATGCTCTTTTACTCCGGACTGGGCTATATCAGCCCTCATCAACCTTATAATGAGCTAATCTGGCATGTGCCTATTTATATTGCTTTTCTCTACTTCGCATTGAAGGGCTTAAAAATGAATAGCCAAACTACTTTGATGTATGCATTCATCATTTTCTCTGTCCAGTTCATGCTGGCGCTGTATAATTCTGCTCTTAAAGGTTTTGAAGGATGGCTACTTTTCAGTTTGATTATCGGCCGAGTCGTTGGTGTCTATCACCCTAAATCACCTATTGAAGAACCCCTGGATCTAAAAAGGCAGATTCTAGGCTGGTTGGCGCTTGTGATATTTATAATCTCGTTCAGCCCTGTTCCGCTGAGTATTGGTTAATGTAAGCTTGAATACCTCCCTCAAGCGATAAGACAGTTTGAAAACCATTCTTTTCCAGGTATTTAGCAGCTTGCCGGCTTCGCTTACCTGTTTTGCAATGGCAAACTATAGTTGTGTTCTTATATTTTTCAAGCTCTGCAAGCTTAGAGGGTAGGGTACAGAGTGGCACATTAACCGCCCCTATATTTTCTTCCTCATACTCCCAACGCTCCCGTACGTCCAAGACGACCAAATCTAAACCATTGGTGCGAATAGTTTCAAACTTATCTACAGCGATTGATTCCATTATTGCTTGATTATTCTATAGGAAAAGGATCGATTTCCCTTTTTTATAACAAGCAAATATACACCATCGGAGAGATTTGAAACATCAACTTCAGACCCTGACTCATTTTGCACCAATTCAAAGTTTACTTCTTTACCCAAGAGATTGAGTATTTTGATTTCATCCAATGCCGGTAGTTTAAAAACACCTTGGGTTGGGTTGGGATAGGGCCGAATGGTTCTCCTCAATTCCTCATCCAGGGAGTTGATAACCCCGGTAAACGTTCCAAATACCGGCCTTATCATTAAGCTTCCGGTTTGCAAATCGTCCTCCTTTTCCCAAAAGCCGGAGGTATTTGTGAAAATTTTGTCGGTACTATTCGTATTCCTATCTAAACCAATGCGGAGATCACCCTCAAAGCGCTGACGGTAGCCAACATAAAATGTGCCTGATAGAATTATTGGACGATTGAATTCGTAGTGAAAAAACTGATCTATAGAATCGGTTCGTGCCGCCGTTGCATCTTCCTGGTACAGGCGCTCTCCCGGTTCACCGTTGTTGTCGGCCCATATTGTCAGTACCAGAGCCTTGCCGGTTGGGTCGGTGCCGATGTAGGGAAAATGGATATCCAGTCCGGT
>JBCDHA010000456.1:0-3787 GCA_038750705.1 Bacteroidota bacterium | reverse complement strand
GGTGGCTACTACTTTGATGAATCAAATTCTTCCGATGAGTTATTAGCCTTTAGGAGAGGGTAGATTAGCTGTCTAGTGTCTACAAAAGTAAAATGCTTTTGAGAGCTTGCTGAAGCTATATCGAAAGGGCAATAACCAGCCCCTAATTTATTTCTGGGACACAGTTTATTTGGCTGTTTTGAACCAATAAATCGATGGTCCGTCCTGTGTGTACATTTCAAATTCACTGTGCTGGTTTAGCAATAAAGTTTAGATGCCTGAGCGTGCTTTTTGCTCCAATCATTAGGTTTGTAAAAAACCGCCGACCTCCCAGTTACTCCCGCCATTTGGCGGGTGGGGGTAGTTTTCAGCTTTGAAAAAAGATCTTTTCTCGGATGCTTTAAAAACACTTTTTTCTTGTTCGAAAAATTTAGTCCGACACAAGTAAAAAAATGTACATTTCATTTTTCTTTCATTTATGTTACTCCGTGATGAGGCTATTAAGACGTCGTAGGTACAATTTCAACGTGTAGCTGAAAGGAAAGGGTAGTTTGTTTATTCGTTTGCATTGATTCTTGAATTTAAAGATCAGCGGGATGGCGGTTCTACTTGTTTTAACCGGTGAACAGTTAAAATACGGAGAGAATTAAAACAAAATCCAAGCTGCAATGGCGGCTACTATGCCATATAGTATAGCGGGGAGACTGGTTTTTTTAAGAATGCTTCCTTCTTGATTGCTCAAAGTGAGCACTGAAGTAACGGCTACGATATTATTAATGCATACCATATTACCAAAAGAAGCTCCTACAGATTGTAATGCTAAAATAACTGTTCTGTCAATACCGGTATCCATGGCTATTGAGTTCTGTATCCCAGCGAAAGTCAAATTCGAAATGGTGGCTGATCCTGAAAAAAACGATCCTAAAGCGCCCAGAAAAGAGGCAAAAAGCGTCCACTTATCACCGGAGATACTAGCGAGTAAATTGCCAATTGTATTAACCGCCGAACGGTCTCCACCCATCATCATTAAATTCACGAAAACCAAAGCGCCAAGTAGGGCTAGAACAGGATTTTTCATTTGGCTGATCGTTTTGTTAAACACTCTGTTTACATCATCTTTCGGAGACCTATACAGCCAAAAGGTTAGTAGTGATATCAGAGCAAAAGGCAGTAGTGAAGGAACGTATAAGAGTTTATGCGACCATGAGGTATTGGTTTGAAAGATGTTTTCCAGGCTAAGTACAAGTGAACTGCTGATAGAAAAATCTCCAAGTGTTCCCAGGGAAAGGTTGAAAGAATTATTCTCAGAAGTCAAAAGTGATTTGATACCGAGTTGGGGTATCCGCGTAAGAATAAGTAGCAAGAGAGTTCCCCATAAGGGAAATGTGGCTTTGATCAGTTGTTTAACACTTGTATTTTCTGTGGTCTTTTTTGGCGATTTTTTCAGCCCAATCTTCTTTTTAGCAAGGAGGATAGTACCCAATAGTCCTGTAACACCCCCAATTAAAGCCGGGAATTCATAATTGTAATTGGCCACTATCAAGTAAGGAATAACTGTTAATAAGACGCTGAATACTACAAAAACAAGATCGCCCATAATATCCTTGAAAGATACAATTTGAAGCAAAGCTATGATTACAATAAAAAATGCGGCGATTGAATGAATGGCGGCAGAATTAAAGGCAATAGTTAAGGTTTCAGATTCACTTAAGTCTATTGCTGAAAAGCCAAACCATGTAGGTGTACCCACTGCCCCAAAGGAAACAGGTACCGTATTCATAATCAAAGCTAGTATTGCCACTTTTACGGGCTCATAGCCGAGACCCACCAGTATGGGCGCCACTATTGCTGCCGGGGTGCCAAAACCACTGGCACCTTCTATCAAGAATGGAAATGCCCATCCTACTATCATCAGTTGAGCCACCCTGTTTTCGGTAATTTCATTGAGCCAGCTTTTTATAATATTGATCCCTCCCGTTTCGTCCATGGTTTTAAAAAGGAATATAGCGCCGGCAATGATCAAGATGGGAGTCCATGCCACCAAAAGCCCACTCACTACATTGGCATGAATAAGATTAGGGTCATACTCAAAAACTATTAGCGAGATGAAGTAGATTAGTAACGCTGATAACGGAAGCGCCTGGTTAGAGGGTAGCCCATCTTTCTTAACCATTAACCAAATAAGAAAAAGTATAGGAATGAACGAAAATACCGTGTTCATGTCAGTCCTGATTAGCCCAAGCTCACAACGCTGTTTTCTGCCTTACCTTCTTCAAAAAAAATCTTCACATTCTCAAAAGTGGTAGCCGAAATATTCTCTATGGCTTCTTTGGTAAAGAAGGCCTGATGAGAGGTTATGAGCACATTGGGGAACGTTTGAAGCCTTACAAATTGGTCGTCTTGTATTACCGTTTCACTGAGATCCTCGAAGAAGAGCGCTTCTTCTTCCTCATAAACGTCAAGTCCCAGGTAACCGATTTTTTTACTCTTCAAACCATAAATGGCGGCTGTAGTATCAATAAGTTTTCCCCTGCTGGTATTAATAATCATCACATTTTCTTTCATTTCATCGATGGCCATAGCATTGATCATATGATAGGTTTCGTAAGTCAGGGGGCAGTGCAGGCTGATAATATCACTTTTACCGTAGAGCTCGCGTAACGATGCGTACTTCACGCCATTTTTGATCAGCTTCTTGTTCGGGTACAAATCATAGGCAATGACATTGCAGCCAAATCCTTTAACCAATTCGATGAAGATTTCACCAATTTTACCTGTACCGATGACACCTATAGTCTTGCCGTGGAGGTCGAATCCGAGTAATCCATCGAGTGCAAAGTTCCCATCCCTCACTCTTGAGTAGGCCTTGTGGAATTTTCGATTTAAGCTAAGGATCAAACCGAGAGTATGTTCGGCTACAGCGTAGGGCGAATAGGCAGGTACGCGCACTATTTCCATTCCTAACTCTTTGGCAGCTTTGACATCCACATTGTTAAACCCGGCACATCTCAGTGCTACCAATCTTACTCCATTTTCTTTAAGGCTTTTTAAGACATCAGCCGTTAGCTCATCGTTTACAAATGCGCACACCACATCGCTGCCTTTAGCGAGCATGGTGGTTTTAGAATAAAGTCTGGCCTCCTGGAAATCCAGCTCGTACTGGTAGTCCTTGTTAACCGCTGTAAATGAATTATAAACCCACTTTTTTGTATTAAATACCGCGATTTTGATTTTTTCTTTGGTCTTTGTCATAGTTATTTTGTTGACCATCTACTTCAGCCGTTAAAGTAATAGCTGTAGTGGTTATTATTATAGAATTAAGATCTTTCTGTTGTACCTAATATAACAAGTGATAGCTGGTTAAGTAGCTATCACCTTAAAAAATAGATTTCTAACTTTTTGGCCTGCTCTCAACGTCCATATATGCCTTATTCATATGGTTATGGGATGTCTATTTAATCAATTTAGGATTTTAATAGGTAAATCCCCTTTTCTTCCGCCTTCTTTTCTTTAGCTACTCCAATCCATTATCCAATAAACAAGCCCATGAACATCACGATTCCAGCCATTTTCCATTTATGAGGGGTTTTTACTCTTCTAACCATTCAAAAGAGGCTCACAAGGGATTCCGCTTTTAAAGTGTTTTTGGATTTGTTTCTAGCGATTTAAGTGCTTTGGTAGTCCGATCTTAATTCTTCTCCCGCTGGGAAAGGATTAAGGTCTTAAATTGCCTGAATTTTAGGGTATTTTATTTAAAAGCGGAATCCCTGGTCTCGCAGGTAGTCATGGGTCCTTAGTGCTATGGAGG
>JBCDHA010000455.1:0-3789 GCA_038750705.1 Bacteroidota bacterium | reverse complement strand
GCTTATCCTATTGTATTCCATCGGAGCCACTTCCTTACCTTCATAGTTCAACAGGCCATAGCTAGGATCAAATTCATCGCCACCAGAAATAATCACAACCGCATATCCTGTGTCATTAATCTCCCTGTATTTAAATTGGCTTATCTCCTGCCCATGACTGTCTAACATCCCCCAAAAGCCCTTTTTACGCGCTACGATATTCCCATTAAATAGATAATCAACTTCGTCGTATTTGTAGGGCTGTACCATTGTTCCTTCCTGGCCCAAAAGTCCAATTTTATTGGTTTCCGGATCGATTATCTCAACGACCTTGGGAGCTGAAGATACTGAGTCATAAAAGCTTAAAAAGTCATCCCGGCTTTCTGTCTCAGTAAGAAAATTATCTCTATGTATGACTTCCCATTTTTTTTCTTTTTTGGTGACAATCCTCCCCCACTTGTCAGGTACCTGTACATAATCATAGTTTAGCTGAAGAACTTCCTCGCCATTCATATTAATGAGCCCATAGCCCAAATCGCCTTGTGCTACCGCCAAATTTCTGGTGTATTGGCTCACACTTTTGTAGTAGCTTATAACCTTCATTTCGGAATCAAGGATCAATGATTTTGAATTGTTGATCAGTACGTTCCCGTTTTTAAGGAGCACTACATCTAAAAGTATGGGAGCTATGCTATCGGCCTTTGGAGTAATAAGACCTACTGCGGGGTAAGGGCATAGATCCCCGTTGCATTCATAGTAAACCCAGGATACTACCTTTTGAAAACCGTTATCAAATGATTGAATTGAATCGATATGATGTTCCTCCGAAATAGAAGCATTGATCAAGCTATCAAGATACTGCTCCCCTTCTTCGACTGATTGCGAAAAGAGGAGCCGGCCCGGGATAATAATAAAACATAAAGCTATAATTTCTGAAAATTTCATTTTATGTCCGTCAGTTGAATGACATAACCTGAAGACCTGGATTTGGCGTTCAGTGTGGTTCCCGCGGCCATTATCTTATCGTTGTCAACTACTACTTTTTTAAATCCGGCTTTGCCTAAACCATCAAACTCTTGATGGCCTAGACGATTACCATCCCTATCAAAGTGCGATAAAAAAGCCTTCGCCTTACTTTTTCTTCCTACCGCATAAAATGTGTTATCATCGCTTGCCGAAATGGAATAAACCCGGAAGTTTCCTGCAGCCCCCTCCAGGAACTGCTTCCAAAGCACATTTCCCTCAGGATCTATTTTAGCCACATAGGCAACCGCCTCAACCGCCTCACCTCCGATCAGCAGGTCACCATGAGCATCAATCTCCACAGCAAAGGGGTACTTAAACCCAAGTTTGGTCAGAGATACTTCCCGTTTCTGCTTGCCTTTACCTGAGAAACTCCATAGAAAAGCTTCCTGCCCGTTCTCCATCCTTTGCGTTCCGACGACGTAGATATCTCCCTCAGATGAAGCCACCATCCCATAAAGCTTCAGTCGCTCACCCGCCAGCGCTTCGACTGGGGCTTCAGCCTTTCCCTTAAAATTTACAGGAAGAAGGAATAAAGCGTCTTTCCTTTCCTCCGCGGTCTGAGACCTACCTATGCCCATAACGACATACTCATGCTCAGAAACTCTGGACAGCGCTACAGGTTGCTCTATATCAGGCTCTCGATAAGACCAAACTACCTGCCTTTCGGAGTTGAATAAGGAAACAACCGTTTCCCCATTTTCACGTGACAAAACCAAAAGAGAACCTCTCAGGGAAACAACATCTACAACACTACTTTCCTCTTCAGTAGATAACTTATGCGTCCACAACGTATCTCCTTTTCCATCCAGCTCAAGCAGCATCCCGCTGGCAGTGTAACTGAATTTTTCGGTAGTATTTCCAGCCAGCACTATGGAATTTACAGTAGTAGTCATGGACACGAACTCCGAATCGCCCCCATTGGAGTTATGAACGTACTCTACCTGTGCAAAGAGCAACCTGGGAATACATAAAAAAAAGAAAACTCTGAAGCTATTCATTACTTACAATTTAGTAAAATCTTTCTTTGAAGTCAGTCTAACTTAAACTGGATCATCCGGTCCCATAAATCACGAAAGTATATCGTATCCGTTTTCCCCTTCTCCCAAAAAAGCCTGGGACTATCCGGGTGAGGCTCAAAGTTGATTCGGCTATTTTCGTATACCGAATTTTGCTTTAGGTAAGTTCCCAAATGCCACTCCCCGGATTTATAGGGTATCTCCACCATAACTTTTGAGTACCGCATGGATAGAAACCCATCTTCTTCTCTTGGCAGCACTTCTCTGAAGTAGTCGTACCTTGAAATGGCATAGCTGGATTCGTCATTTTCCTTTTCCCGATAGAAGGAATCTACTTTGGTTTCCAAACGCTCCAGACTTTTTCGCCGGTCCGGAGTGGCAACCCATCCTACTAACCATTTATGCTCCCTTCGTATGACTTCCGGTATCTCTATGAGCTTTATAACCAGAGGTCCAATAGCTTCCATTTCTAAACTTCCGCCTGCATATTGCGATATTTTTTGTGAAATCTTTCTTGCCCCGTTATTTTCATTAATCCTATACGATATGATGGTACCTTTCGCGATTTTCTCACTGTCGTCCAAAACCTCAAAGGTGAAAATCAGTTCAAATAAATGATTGGGTGTTGTTTCAATGGATCTCACTTTGGCATTTACCATATGAGTCGATTTTATCTCCCACTCTTCGAATTGACAAATCGCCGGCCTGGCCAATAGAATTAGACACAGTATGTGTAATGAAAAAGCCCTCATTTGGTACATTAGAGTTAGTAATGTAGGGAAAATACACGTGAATTATATCACTGAGTCAATTTTTGATGCTGGGAAGCTGTTTTGCCAAAAGAAAAAATCTCACATATGCTTGTTTACCTTATTGAAGATCAACTTGCAGGGCATCGCTTTCAATGATAGAAGGCAGGGATAAAAGTTAAATGTCTCCGGAAATGAATGAATTGCCTTTATATTTCATTGCCATCACTCCGCCGGACCCCATTTTCTCCTTTGCGCGGCAACAAAAAGAATATATTGCTGAATACTATAATTCAAAGGCAGCCTTAAGGTCTCCCCCACACATTACACTGCATATGCCTTTCCGGTTAAAAGAGAGCCGAGAAGCGCCACTGATTGAATACTTAGACAACCTGGCAAAAGCTAATCCACAATTCCTATTAAAATGTGATGATTTTGGTGCTTTTGAACCGAGGGTAATCTACATCAACATAGATCGCCCAGATGCTTTAGTAAACCTGCAAAGGAATATTGGACAACTTATGAAACAGCAAATGAATCTGTTCAATGCAAATTACAAAGACAAGGTTTTCAATCCGCATATGACCATAGCCTTCAGAGACCTTAAAAAAACAATGTTCCATAAAGCCTGGGAGGAGTTTAGGGTCAAAAAATATGAGGCAAGTTTTATGACTGATTCATTCGCACTGCTTAAGCATGACAGCAGACAATGGCAGGTACATCAGCGCTTTCATTTATCGGCCTGAAAGCAGAATAAAGATCAGAGATTCAAAAGATCGGGCAGAACACCGCTTAGCAGCGGGGCTAAAATGGAAAGGTTATAATGCTATACCCTTAGCACACTTTCAGAGGCGCCGATCTCTATGTTTTCGTAAAGATTTCCATTAAAAAAAGGCCGAACACCGGAATGTTCGACCTTCCAAACTGTATGAAGAAATCTACTGTTTTATCGATTACTGGTTAAAAACGTTTCCTGATGCATTATTAGAAAAAGTATTGGCCGTCTCGAATGAGGCCGG
>JBCDHA010000454.1:0-3790 GCA_038750705.1 Bacteroidota bacterium | reverse complement strand
TTTGGAGCGTCAAATGATCGCTTTTCAAGTTTTTCTGTGGACAGTGGCGACCTTAATTATTATTTTATTTACGGAGAAACCGTAGCTGAAATAATAAAACATTACACCGCACTCACCGGGAGAATGCCGCTCCCTCCTATTTGGAGTATTGGCTATCAGCAATGCAGATACAGCTATTACCCCGATAAAGAAGTCTTAAGTCTTGCCAATACTTTTCAGGAGAAACAAATTCCGGCAGACGTGATTGTGCTCGACATTCATTATATGGAAAACTTTAAGATATTCACCTGGGATGAAGAGCATTTCAAAAATCCGAAAGAAATGATCCATGCATTAAGGGAAAAAGGCTTTCATGTGGTGGTGATGTGCGATCCGGGAATTAAAATTGAAGAAGGATACGAACCTTACGAGTCAGGTCTGGAGGACGACGTATTTGTTAAATATCCTGATGGAACCTATTATTCCGGAGAGGTGTGGCCGGGATGGTGCCACTTCCCGGATTTCACGGATAGCACCGCACGGGAGTGGTGGAAGAATAAACTGCAGATCTATACCGACATTGAAATTGATGGCTTTTGGAACGATATGAATGAAATCGCCACCTGGGGTAATGCGCTTCCGGAGCTGATCGAATTTGAGTTTGACGGAAACAGAACTACTACCCGGGAGGCCAGGAACGTTTATGGTATGCTCATGTCCAAAAGCACCTATGAAGGCGCCAAGGCATTGCTTAAAGGAAAACGACCTTTCAATCTAACCAGAGCAGGGTTTTCAGGCGTACAAAGGTATGCCGCCGTTTGGACAGGTGATAACATAGCCAGCGATGAGCACTTAATGTTAGGTATTCGGCTTGTGAATAGCATGGGCCTGGCCGGCATTACCTTTGCCGGGTATGACGTTGGCGGCTTTGTGGGTAACGCCTCTGAATACCTGTTTGCACGATGGATCCAAGTGGGCGCCTTTACTCCATTTTTCCGGGGGCACAGTATGGTAAATAGTCGTGATTCGGAGCCGTGGTCATATGGAGAAGAAGTGGAAGAGATCTCCAGGAACTTCATTCGCCTCAGATACCTGCTTATGCCCTATCTCTATTCCTGTTTTTATGAATCCTCGCAAACGGGAATGCCTGTTTCAAGAACGCTGGCAATCAATTACCCAGAAGCTCCTCAGGTGTACGAAAAGGCATATCAGCAACAATTTTTGTTTGGCCCTTCTATCCTTGTCATTCCGGTAGAAAGCACAAAGGAATTCGCCAAGGTCTATTTGCCGGAAGGAGAATGGTATAACTTCTTTACCGATGAACTTGAGAACGGCAATAGTGAAAAACTGGTGGAAGCGTCAATTGAAATTATCCCAATTTACATCAAGGGATCAGCTATTCTTCCCATGGTACCTGAGATTGGCCTTAACACCTCTCAGTTGGGTGAGATTCTAGAGCTTCATATTTATGAGGGTAAGATAAACAACACCTTTGAGTTTTACTATGACGATGGAAACACGTTTGACTATGAAAAAGGTCATTATCATAAACGACTTTTGACCTACACTCCTTCCTCATCTACTCTTGAAATTTCAGAGGCATCGGGGTCTTTAAAAACTGATTTTCAAACGTTGAGAATTTGTTTTCATGGTTTTGACCTTAAAGCGATAGAAAAAGATGGTCGTAACCTGAATTTAAATTACATGGACTACCGGTATATCCAACCTATTTCCAATTTTGATCCCATCGGTTCGCCGGGTGGAGATTTTAAATTAAAAGATTTACCCTATATTGAGGTGCCTTATGGCAATGAGGCATTCAATTTTATTATCATCAATAATTAATAAATGGCAGGTTCATCATTTACTCCGGAGGCCAAAGCCGGAGTTACAGCTAAACCAAAACTTACATTCTGGGAAATATGGAATATGAGTTTTGGCTTTATGGGAATTCAATTTGGTTTTGCATTACAGAACGCCAACGCCAGTCGTATACTGCAAATATTTGGGGCTGATGTGCATCAGCTGTCCTGGTTTTGGCTCGTTGCCCCTATTACCGGTATGATTGTACAGCCATTGATAGGACATGCCAGTGATAATACCTGGACCCGCCTGGGAAGAAGGAGGCCCTTCTTTCTTGTTGGGGCCATACTAGCGGCTATTGGACTAATAGCGCTGCCAAACGCGAGCCTTTTTGTTGCTTTTCTCCCTGCTGTTTTCGTTGGTGCCGGCTTTCTCATGATCATGGATGCATCATTTAATATTGCAATGGAGCCATTTCGTGCGTTGGTAGCTGATAAACTGCCAAGCGAACAGCGTACACTGGGTTTCTCTGTGCAGACGGCGCTCATCGGTATCGGCGCCGTATTAGGTTCATGGCTGCCTTACATAATGGATGAGTGGTTTAATTTCAGCAGTATAGCGGACGAGGGCAAGGTACCTCTTAACGTCCTGCTTTCCTTTATTGCCGGAGCTGCTGCTTTAATCATTACCGTAGTCTGGACGGTGGTCAAAACAAAAGAATACCCGCCGGAAGAACATCTGAAATTCCAGGGCCAAAGTGAAAGTAATACTGCCGATGAGCACAAAGGCCTTTCCAGCATTATTGAAGACTTTAAAAAAATGCCTAAAACCATGAAGCAATTGGGGTTAGTGCAATTCTTTTCCTGGTTTGCGCTCTTTTCTATGTGGGTATTTGCCACTCCTGCCCTGGCCACTCACGTGTGGGGGGTGCCCATAGATGATACTTCTTCCCAGGCCTTTCAGGATGCCGGCAACTGGGTAGGAATAATGTTTGGAGTATATAATGCCATTTCTGCTGTATTTGCCTTTTTTCTACCGGCTATAGCCAGAAAAGTAGGTAGAAAGAAAACACATGCCATTTCATTAATATGTGGCGGTATTGGGCTCATGTCCATGTTTGTGATCAAAGATCAATACTTATTGCTTATATCCATGTTAGGTGTAGGTATCGCCTGGGCGAGCATATTATCCATGCCGTACGCTATCCTGGCCGGAGCTTTGCCGATTCATAAAATGGGCGTATACATGGGTATTTTTAACTTCTTTATTACCATACCTCAAATCGTTAACGGCATTTTAGGAGGGCTCATGGTGAAGTATCTCTTTGGAAACCAGCCTATTTATTCCCTGGTCTTTGCCGGACTCCTACTCATTTTAGCGGCTTTTAGCGTCTCAAGAGTGGAAGATACGGACGAAGTGGTTGATTCTTAGGAAACTGTCTAAAGTGTTTTTCGCTCCCTTGCCACAAGTTTTTCATTTGTAGCTTTAAAGCTTTAACATCCTTGTATGGGTTTAATCATAAACTACATTTCGCTTAGCTCGCGGTATTTCAGCAAAGTAAGCATACTAGACAATGGTCATTACAACACTGGCTTATGTCGCTAGGCCGCGTGATTATGACAAAATTAACTGACTGGTCGATTTTCCAAGCTACTCGCTAATGCTAGTTTTCACAACAAATTAATCCAGCCAGAGGCCTATATGATAATAGTTACTCGCGGGGCGCAAGCGGCTGTTCTTTGTTAAACTGTAGCTGCTTAGGAGTGACATTTAACTTAACATTGTGCTAAGGTACCCGGTCGAGTAGGCAAAGGGAATTTCACCCTAAGCCTCTCACAGAACTGTACGTGAGCCTCTCGACTCATACAGCTCTTCTTATACAATCATGTTGCCCTCATCGGTTTTATCCCCATGTGCCAGTGGGCAAACAACTTTGGGTTGGCGTGGTAGTACATCAACATTTTATCAATGATTTTACCTGTTCTTCCCCTCAATTTATGACGCCATC
>JBCDHA010000453.1:0-3790 GCA_038750705.1 Bacteroidota bacterium | reverse complement strand
TTTGACCGCTACAAGCGCATAGGCAATGGTCGTAGTATCCCTTTGTGCCTGGCGGTAGGTGGTTTCTGCCTGAGGGGCTTTGTACTCGTCCATATAAAAGCGGTAAAACGGATAGGTGATCCAGAGTTCGTTATTGTAGGTGCCTTCTACTTCTACTTTTAGGTAATGTGGTTCATTATCCGGGGCTTGTTGAAAAACTGATTTTGGGTAGGCAAAACCTGCTGAATCTTCCTCCAGTGTTATGAAAACTTGCTGTTTGTATTTCCAAATACTATCGACTTTCACAGGAATACTGGTTGCTTCGAAGCTGAGTGTTATGTACTTACCACGGAAGGGATCGTTGGGATCAATCGGTGCGGTTTTGAACTTGAATAATTTTCCTGTTACCAGGACCTCTTCCTGGTTCAGGATCATTTTCGCCGGCACATAGAGCTGAATAAGCGCTAATACTATAAACAGGGGCAATAGGATCTTTTTATTGATCATTAGCCCTCCTTTTTTTAAGTATCCACATGTTCGTTATAAAAAAGGCGATACCGACGCCTACAAATAGTAAACCACGTAACACGAAACTGATGTTTGTATCGAAGAAGCGGCACATTACTAAAGCTGTAATGATCAGAAGTCCATAGTTTAAGATGCCGAGGTTGTCCTTTTTTGCTCCCTCAAATACCGTTAAAATCCCCATAGCAAATACCAACAGGTTCACCAGGAACGCTGCCATTACATTGTATCTACCAATACTAAAGATGAATGCAAAAACCAGGAAGGTAAATGAAATTGGTTTGACTGTTTTATCCTTTTGGTAATTATGCCATATCATGGTTACAGTCAGTAGGGCTAAAAGGACAGTGGCCAGGAATTCGGGTGAAAACCATGCGTTTTCGGCCAAGGGTTTTCTGAAAACGTCTTTCCATAATTCGTTAAAACTTAAAGTGAGCAGAATGCCGGCTGTACCCAGCGACCCAATGATCTTATACCCATTGCTGCGGGTTGAGCGGTCTTTGAAATACACGGAATGCCCGATAGCATAGAACAAACTGAATAAACTCATGTAGGTGACAAACAACAAGTCATCATGTTTCACTTCTATTGACCCCAGTGTGATGGTCAGTGAAAGAGGTATCAGCCAGTGATGAAACAATGTAAAATTACTATCAGGCGTTCGCTTAGATAGTTGATAGTAATAGGATAGCATAAACACAAGCAAACCCCAGTACGCCCAGGGCTCTGAAAACGGATAAGTCCAGTAGGCCGTTTCGGCAACGTAATAGGTGATCCCTGAAATGTAAAGCAGTGATACAATGGAGGAACGGAGCACATAAATCAGGGGAGCGGTTAGCAGCATCCAGGTGAGCATAAAGCTGCTTAAATCTCCGGGAATATTATAGATCTGGCTTACCAGCGAAATACTGGCACCAATAGCAAATACCAGAAAAGCTCCTGAACCTTCTCTCCAGGTCACCTGATCCTGACGTTTTAGAATGACATAGGCACAAAGCAACTGGCCTGTCACCAACGGTAGGAACGCAAATACGGTTTTCGCCCACTTGGAAAGGTCGTCCCAATTATGCGCAATGATAAGGATGATACCCAGACCCACCAGCGTGGCTCCTAAAATGCCGAATACAACAAACAGGCGGTTATTGGGTTCACTCTTTTTCTGGCTATAGTAGGCACTTATGTCTTCAGCGATTTCCTCAGAAATTACGTTGGCGTTTACCAGTTCGCGAATGTCTTTTTGAATTCCCATTGGCTTTCAGGAAAACAAAATACGCATAATCTCATGGAGATGTAATGTCATACGAGCAAAAGCTTTTAACTTTCAGTTATGTCAGATCAAAAAATAGCCTTAGTAACTGGTGCCAATCGAGGGATTGGCCTGGAAGTTTGTCGTCAGTTTTTGGACTTAGGCCATCACGTTATTCTTACCAGTCGTGATGAAGACAAGGGCCGTAAAGCGGCAGCCGAACTTAACGGAGATAAAAACCTGACTTACCATCCGCTGGATGTAGGGAGTGATGAAAGTGTGATGGCAGTGAAGGGCTTTGTGGAACGTGAATTCGGGCGTTTAGATATTTTAGTGAACAATGCGGGCATCAATTATGATACCTGGCAGACGGCTGTGGGAGCGGATTTGGAAGAAAGCCATTATACGTTGGAGATCAACCTCTTCGGGCCCTGGCGCATGAGTCAGGCCTTTATTCCCTTAATGAAAAAGAAAGGGTATGGTAGGATTGTAAACGTTTCTAGCGGTGCCGGAGCGCTTAATGGTATGCGTGGAGGAACGCCTGCCTACAGCGTGTCCAAGGCAGGTCTTAATGCACTTACAATAAAGCTGGCCGCCGAAGTACAAGAGCCTAATATTTTGGTGAATGCCGTTTGCCCGGGTTGGGTGCGCACGGATATGGGAGGAAGTGATGCCGATAGAAGTGTTGAAGAAGGCGCCAAAGGGATTATCTGGGCGGCTACTATTGAAGAAGGTAATGGTCCTAATGGTGGATTCTTCAGGGATGGAAAAAAACTTGAGTGGTGATCTTAAGACTTCTCATTTACCCCATTTGAAAACAATTACTCAATGCTATGAACAACTTTTGATTAATACACTGGATTTTGAAAGAGGACTGAGCCCTGACCTGGATAATTACAACTTTTAGACCGGCACCGAAAAGAGAGTACGCTCGGGATATTTTAATGATCCCGGGCGTACTTGTTTTACGCTAAGGTGGGATAATCCGTATATCCTTTTTCACCTGGAGAATAAAAAGTGCTAAAGTCAGGTTCATTGAGTTCTGCATCTTCCTTCAGCCTTTTAGGGAGATCCGGGTTGGCTAAAAATGGACGGCCAAAAGCAACCAGGTGCCCTAACCCATCAGCCAAATCCTTCTCCGCCCTTGCTTTATCATATCCTCCGGAAATGATGACCGTGCCTCCAAAAGCATCCCGGATCTTTTCTTTTAAGCTTCCGGGAACCTCCGGAGTTCCCATTGAGGAGTGGTCAACCATATGCAAATAGGTGAGGCCCAATTTACCTAGTCTATTTGCCAAATAAACAAAAGCTTCTTCCTGTCCATCAAACGGGTTTACGTCGTTAAACGCCCCACCAGGCGATAAGCGAATACCCACCTTTTCTCTTCCAATGGCTTCAACGGTTTTTTTGGCAACTTCAAGCACAAAGCGAGCGCGGTTCTCATCCGATCCTCCATATTCATCCGTTCTTTCATTAGAACCCGGATTGATGAACTGCTCCAGAAGGTAGCCATTCGCGGAATGGAGCTCAATGCCATCAAACCCGGCTTCAACAGCTAACTTGGCTGAAGTTACGTACTCATTGATGGTATGCTTAATATCTTCCGATGTCATTTCCCTGGGTGTTGGTATTGGCTGGTTCCCATTGGCATCGGTGTACATTTCCGTATTAGCGGGAGCTTTTGCCGATGGAGCCAATATTTCCGAACCTTCCGGCATATTATCAGGGTGTGAAACCCGGCCGGTGTGCATTAACTGCACGAATATTTTTGCACCTTCTTTGTGTACCTCCTCAGTTATGGCCTTCCAGGCTTTAGCGTGCTCAGCGGTATACAATCCTGGAATTCTGGCATACCCCACTCCATTGGGAGAAGGGCTTGTGCCTTCGGTGATTATTAGACCTGCCCCTGAACGCTGACCATAGTAGGTGGACATAATACCTGTTGGCACATGCTCCGCCGTAGCCCTTGACCGTGTCATTGGGGCCATGACTATCTTATTTTTAAGCTTTAGGGTTTCTGAATTAAATGGATCAAAAAGT
>JBCDHA010000452.1:0-3792 GCA_038750705.1 Bacteroidota bacterium | reverse complement strand
TTAAAAAAGCGGCAGCTCACACGAACCATGCATTAGGAGTGCTTTCAGAAGAAAAACGTGACCTGATTTCACAGGTGTGTGAAGAAATTCTTGCAGGCAAACTCGATGATCAGTTTCCCTTAGTGGTGTGGCAAACAGGTTCGGGTACCCAGTCAAATATGAATGTGAACGAGGTGGTTGCCAATCGTGCACATGTTATAGCGGGGAATACTCTTGGTGAAGGTATTCGTTTGATCCACCCTAATGACGACGTTAATAAATCACAATCTTCAAATGATACCTACCCTACAGGAATGCATATTGCCTGCTATAAGATGGTGGTAGAAAATACTATTCCCGGGGTTCAGAAGCTTAAAGATGTATTGGCAGATAAGTCAAATGAGTTTATGGATGTGGTAAAAATAGGGCGTACTCACCTGATGGATGCTACTCCGCTTACACTTGGTCAGGAATTTTCCGGATATGTATCTCAGCTGGATCATGGGTTAAAAGCCTTGAAAAATACGCTGGAACATTTGAGCGAGTTAGCGCTGGGTGGAACTGCTGTTGGAACCGGCATTAATACCCCTGAGGGATATGCTGAACATGTGGCCGGTAAGATTGCCGAGTTCACGGGGTTGCCATTCAAATCTGCTGAAAACAAGTTTGAGGCATTAGCAGCACATGATGCTATCGTAGAATCTCATGGCGCATTAAAGCAACTGGCTGTTTCTCTAAACAAGATAGCTAACGATATCAGATTGTTAGCCTCAGGGCCAAGGGCAGGAATTGGAGAGATCAATATCCCTGCCAATGAACCGGGTTCATCCATTATGCCCGGTAAGGTTAATCCAACACAGTGTGAAGCCATGACAATGGTTTGTGCACAAGTTATAGGCAATGATACAGCCATTACGGTTGGTGGCGCTCAAGGTCATTATGAACTGAATGTATTTAAACCGGTAATGGCCTACAATTTCCTGCAATCTGCACGACTTCTTGGAGATGCCTGTGTTTCTTTTACTGAGCACTGTGCGGTGGGCATCGAGCCAAATCACAAAAATCTTGAAAGTAACTTAAATAAAAGCCTCATGCTCGTTACTGCATTAAATACGCATATTGGTTATGAAAAGGCCGCCAAAATAGCCAAAACAGCACATGAAAACGGAACTACGTTAAAAGAAGAAGCTCTAAACTCAGGTTTTGTAACTGAGGAGGAATTTGAAAAATGGGTAGTACCTGCCGATATGGTAGGCAGTCTGAGGAGTTAACTTTTAATTATTTGAATTTATTGCCTATATTTCAGCAATTTATACATCCAAAATAACAAACATAATCAAGTATTTGTAAGGCAAATACGGTCCATTTTTTAACATTATACTCATGAAAAAATTAACAGCACTTGTTGCATTTGTTTTGGTGGCTTTATTATCCGTTAACTCCTACGCTCAGTTATCTAAAGCTGAAAAAAAGGAATGGAAAAAAAAGGCGAAGACTTACGTTAAGAATCCCGAAGAGCTAAAAACGCTGATGGAAGATAACCAGGCTATGGCAGGGCAAGTAAGCAGTCTTAAATCTGAAAACTCCCAACTCCAGTCAAGAATGAATGACAAAGATGCTAAGATAAGCGAGCTCCAGGATGATCTGTCTAAATTAAGGTCTGACCTGTCTTCGGCAAAGAATCAGTTACGTGAAGCTACGTCCAGTCCTAAGCCGGTTGCCGCCAGTGGAGGCGCTATGGTGGATGGTGTGGTTTTCAAGGTTCAAATTGGCGCATTTAGAAATAAGGATCTCTCCAAATATTTCGAGAATAATGAGAATTTCGGTGGTGAAAATGAAGGAGATACCCAGAAAATTACTTTAGGCCAGTTCAGAGATTATTGGGAAGCAGATACTTTCAAAAAATATTTGCGCGAAATGGGTGTTAAGGATGCCTGGATAGTTTCTTACAAAGACGGAACTCGTGTAGAATTGAAAGAAGTTTTAGAAAATGTAGTAGCCGAAGACACCGGCGATTGAGAATTATCTATAATTTATTGCAAGAAGAAAGCAGTACATTTGTGCTGCTTTTTTTGTGACGAGCTTTTTGAAATGGGAGAAAAAAGATGGGTGTATAAAGCTATACCGGATAAAAACCTGGTAGATCAGCTAAGTCAGGCTATAAACGTATCTCAGCCGATTGCAACCATCCTCGCTCAAAGAGGGATCCTGGACTACGATACTGCCAGGGAATTTTTTAATCCGTCATTATCAGCACTCCATAGCCCTTTTTTAATGAAGGATATGCATAAAGCCGTGGCAAGAATAACGGAGGCCTTGGCAAACGATGAAAGGATACTTGTATACGGCGACTATGATGTGGACGGTACCACATCCGTGGCGCTTTTTTTTAGCTTTCTAAACTCCTTTTATCCGAATTGTGATTTTTATATCCCTGACCGATATGCTGAAGGATATGGCGTTTCAAAGCAAGGAGTAGACTGGGCTATTGAAAACGACTATTCGCTGATCGTATCCCTTGACTGCGGCATTCGTTCAGTAGACCTGGTAGCTTATGCCAAAGAAAACAGTGTCGACTTTATAATATGTGACCATCATCGCCCGGCAAGTATTCTCCCGCCTGCCATAGCGGTACTGGACCCCAAGCGCGAGGATTGCGACTATCCTTTCAAAGAATTACCCGGTTGCGGCATCGGCTTCAAGTTTGTGCAGGCCATTATCCAGCACAGTGGTTTATCCATCGACCCATTTGAATACCTCGATCTGGTAGCGGTAAGTATTGCGTCAGACATAGTACCCATAATTGGAGAAAACAGGACCTTGGCTTTCGCAGGAATGGAAAAATTGAACGCCTGGGCGCGTCCCGGGCTCAGAGCGCTAATGAAGCTGGCAGGTATTGGCAAGAATGCCAGTATTGAAGGGATTGTTTTCGGTTTAGCGCCCAGGATCAATGCAGCCGGTAGAATATCCCATGCAAAAATGGCAGTTAACCTGCTTTTGGCAGAATCGGAAGACGAAGCCTACCACTTCGGTGAGAAGCTCAATGTCAAAAACAACAAACGTCGGGATGTAGATACCAAAATAACCAGTCAGGCGCTTGAAATGATAGCCAGTGACCAACAACTTACCAGTGCTAAAACCACGGTTCTTTTTAAAGAAGATTGGCATAAAGGAGTCATCGGGATAGTAGCCTCCAGGTGTATCGAAACCTATCACAGACCAACGATAATTTTAACTGAATCAAATGGTAAGGCAACAGGTTCTGCCCGCTCTGTGCCCGGGTTCGATGTACATAACGCCATTGAAGAGTGCAGCGAGCTGCTTACTCAATTCGGCGGGCATAAATATGCCGCAGGGCTGACTATGGAACTTGCCCAAATAGAAAGCTTTAAGCAGCGTTTTGAAGAGGTGGTTTCAAATTCTATTCCCGATGACTTGCTCATTCCCAAAATTGAAATTGACACGTCGTTGGATCTTGATCTCATCACACCCAACTTTGTAAAAGTGCTAAATCGTATGCAGCCTTATGGCCCTGAAAATCTTCGCCCGGTTTTTGCTGCTGAGAAATGCAAAACAGTAGGAGGGATTAAAGTCATTAAGGATAAACACCTGAAATTTAGTGTAACTCAGCTAGGAGGAAGTAGAAAATACGAAGGAATGGCTTTTAACATGGCCCACTATCAAAAGTTGCTCCAAAGTAAGAACGAATTTAAAATGGCTTTCTCTATTGAAGAGAACGAATTTAGAGGAGTAAAGTCAATCCAACTCACTATTAGGGATTTAAAGTTTGATTAGATAGTATTAAGCATGATT
>JBCDHA010000451.1:0-3821 GCA_038750705.1 Bacteroidota bacterium | reverse complement strand
TGAGGCACTATACAAAACATACGCTCCCGGCTTTATCTTCGATTATAACTTTTTAGACAAAAGCTACCAGGCACTTTATGAATCTGAGCAGCGTGTGGGCACGTTATCTTCCTTATTCGCAGGTATAGCAATCATCATTTCATGTTTGGGACTTTTTGGTTTGGCGACCTTTACCGCAGAGCGCAGAACCAAAGAGATCGGCATAAGAAAAGTACTTGGCGCTTCCGTTTCAAGTGTGGTAATGTTGCTTTCAAGGGATTTTATCCGATTGGTGTTAATAGCCATTGTCATCGCGCTTCCGTTATCCTACCTCTTTATGCAAGAGTGGCTTACTCAATTTGCGTACACTATTGATCTCAGTATCTGGATATTCCTAAGTGCAGCACTAACGGCGTTAGTAATTGCCTGGCTTACCGTAAGTATGCAAACGTTCAAAGCGGCCAATATCAACCCGGCGGAGTGTATAAAGGATGAGTAAACTGTCTTAATCTGGATTTACAAGATTGAAGGATGAACAGGATTAAAGAAGATATACAAGACGACTTGACATATAAGATTATAGGATGTGCCATGAAGGTTCATAACACCCTAGGTAATGGTTTCCAGGAGGTGATTTACCAAAGATGCCTGGCCATTGAATTGGAAAAGCAAGGGCTTGTATTTGCAAGAGAGCTTGAGATGCCCATCTATTATGAAGATGAACATGTGGGCATCAGAAGAGCCGATTTCGTAGTAGAAGATGAAGTTATCGTAGAGCTAAAAGCAATCATTAAGCTTGAAGATGTCCACTTAGCTCAAGGACTAAACTATCTAAAAGCATATAAAATTGATAAGGGCCTACTTATAAACTTCGGATCCAGGAGCTTAGAGGTCAAACGACTATATGGAAAGTAAACCCTGTAAATCCAATGATCCAATAAATCCTGATTCTGACAATTAATGAAACCTATCCCTCCGCATATTGCTCTAAAATTCCTTCGCTGACGGTCTGGAAACTATTGGGATGGTACTAGAAGATGGGCCTGTAAATCACATTATCATACAAATCCCGACCACGACAATTTATTTGTTAAACTATCGTTCCAACCACTGTGCTTCGCTTTACGTTACACCTTTTTAAGCTTCGCCTTTCTTGGCTAATTTTTAACTATGATACTACCCAATATTTGAAATGCTAAGGCTTAGCGGATTAGTTGTATTAATTTTTTACTTTCAGGTTCCGGGTATTACTCAATCCACAGAGCCCATTTCTGAATGGCCTGAAGCTCCCAAGGCGAAAAAAGTAGCACGATATGCCGTTTTTCACGGAGACACCCTTTTAGATAACTACTACTGGCTTCGCCAAAAGAAAGAGGCCGATGTCATTAACTACCTCTCCGCAGAGAACGGTTATACGAGTAGAGTTATGAAAGATACCGAAATCTTTCAACGCAGGTTATACCAGGAGATGAAAGATCGATTGCCGGCGGAAGACGTCTCCATTCCACAAAAGATTGGGGATTACTTCTACTATACCAGACGTGGGACAGGCAAGAATTTTAGCCTATACTGTCGTAAAAAGGATAAAAATGGTGCTCAGGAAGAGGTATTGCTGGACATGAACCAGGTGGCGGAAAAAAGCTCTTACGCCAGGTTAGTCCAACTCTCTGTTAGTCCTAATCAGGAGTTACTAGCCTACTCGGTAGATTTTGTAGGCTCGGGAAAAGGCAGCATTTACATAAAGAATTTAAAAACGGGGGCTGAGATTGATGATGAAATACACGAAACCGGTCAATTCGCTTGGGCGAGCGACAATCAAACCATTTTCTACTCAGCTGTAGACAGTACGAATCGAGGCAATAAAGTATTTAGACATAAGATTGATTCCCCTATTACCAGCGACAAAATGGTATACGAGGAAAGGGATTCTACGTACAGTGTCTCTGTCTATACGTCACTATCAAAGAAATACATCTTTATGATATCGGCCTCCACTATAGCTACGGAATGCCGATATCGAAGTGTTGACTTCACCGAGAAAAAATGGCACCTGATAAAAAAACGTGAAACCGGGGTAAGGTATGTGCCAGAGCATTACAATAATCAAAATGAGTTTGTATTATTCTTCAACGATAGCAATTCTGCCCCCGACTATAACGGAGCGATCAAGACGATCTCCATCGATCAAAAGAACGCTGAGCTAAAGACCCTCGTGCCCGGGCATGAACAAAAACCTATCGAGAGTTATGCCCTGTTTGAAAACTACCTGATACTGTTGTATCGAGAGGAAGGTCTGCAAAAATTCCGTGTTATTCCAAAAGTTGATGGCCAACTCAACTTTGAAACCAGCTCGGTCATCGACTTCCCGGATGAAACCTATAGCATCAGTATTGGCTCAAACCCTGACTATATGAGTAAGCAGTTCCGCTTCAATTACACCTCATTTACACAGCCCAATACTACGTATGAATACGACCTCGAATCGCAAAAACTAACCATTCTCAAACAGCAAAAAGTAGCGAATTACACCTCAACGGATTATGTAAGTGAACGCATTTGGGCCCGGGCAGAAGACGGTACCCGTATTCCGGTTTCCTTAGTATATAAAAAGGGAATGGTCAAAGACGGGTCTAATCCATTGTATCTGAATGGGTACGGGGCCTTTGGTGTTTCGGAGAATCCCTATTTTAATTATCAAACCTTAAGCTTATTGGACCGGGGAATCATTTACGCCATCGCCCATGTTCGTGGTGGCGGCGAAATGGGCTATCAATGGCATCAGGAAGGTCGGTATTTGAAGACTATAAACACCTTTACCGATTTCATTTCAGCAAGCGAGCATCTGATCTCCGAAGGTTATACCAGCTCTGACAAATTGATTTGTCAGGGCGCGAGTTCGGGAGGATTGTTAGTAGGTGCGGCCGTCACTATGCGTCCGGACCTCTACAAGGGGGTGATCATTAATGTACCCTTTTTAGATGTGATCAACACGCAATCCGATCTTTCTATTCCTGTAGCCGCTTTGGAGTCTTATGAGTGGGGCAACCCCTATGAAAAGGAGGTGTATGATTACATGAAACGCTACTCTCCTTATGATAATATCAAAGCGACCGATTATCCCAATATACTGGTTCAAGGAGGTTATAATGATATTAATGTCGCTTTTTGGGAAGCGCCAAAGTTTGTAGCCAAAATGCGGGAGTACAAAACCGATAGTAATATGCTGCTCTTGAAAATGAATATGTCGGGCGGGCATGGACTCACTTCGGGAAGGTATAGTGGTATACAACAGGCCGCCTTTGAACAGGCGTTCATCCTTAAAACTCTGGGTATTAAATCTGATTTTTCTCGTATTTCCGGAACCGTCCGCGATGAGAATGGTGAACCTATGCCTTACGTTAATGTAGTTATCAAAAATACCTCCGATGGCACGACGACCAACTACAAAGGAGAATATGCTTTAGAGCTCAAAAACGGACCGTATTCATTTGTCTTTCGACATGTAGGCTTTGAACAGCAAGAGAAACCTATTGAACTATCGGATGATTTATCCCTGGATGTTACCCTGAATACCGAGAGTATGTTGCTGAAAACGGTAGAAATTCGCAGTGATTTTAAAGACCCGGCCTATGCCATCATTAAAGCCGCCCAGGCCAAAAGAAAAGACTACCTCAATAAGGCTGAAAGCTTTTCAGCACAGGTCTACATGAGAGCGGACAACCGATTTGATGAAATACCGGAAAAACGGCCCTTTTTCATCCCAAAAAGTGATATGCCGGATTCGTCCGATCTCGGGTTAATCTATTTGTCGGAATCTGAGGCGATCTTACACCGCAAAAAAC
>JBCDHA010000450.1:0-3827 GCA_038750705.1 Bacteroidota bacterium | reverse complement strand
TTTTCCTCTTTTGACATCATATTGTATCCTGCAATCAGGTCCTACTTTTTACCGTGCTTGATGAGCACCCCTATAAAAATGAAAAGCAAGGCAATAACAATGACCTATCTAACTTTTGGTAATAATCTCGATGCCTTCTAACAACCTATCCAAATCATCCATGCTGTTATAGAGGTTGGGTGTAACGCGTACTACCGTATCATTATGTAATTTTCTGATCACCGTAAAAACACTAAACTTCTCATCCAGTTGCCTGACCACTTCCTTAGCTTCCACACCCGCTATTTTGAAGCTGGCCAAGGCACAGGACTGCTTCACATCTAACGCAGTAGTTATTGAAACTCTATCTATGTTTTTTGCTCGTTGTGTCCAGTATTCTTTCAAATAGCGCAACCTGGCCTCCTTGCGTTGGATGCCCACCATTTCATGAAACTTAGCTGCCTCGGCAATGGTCATCACTATAGGCGTGGCGGGGGTGCCGTAGTGCCCAAGTTTATTGATGTCATCAATGGCTTTTTTACTGTCACCATACAGCGGCCGGATGTCCTTGATCCTCTCTTTTTTGACATACATCAGTCCGGCTCCCAGCGGGTTACCAAACCACTTGTGCAAGTTCACCCCAATAAAATCCGCATTGAGGTCCTGAAACCTGTAATCAATTTGAGCAAAGCTGTGGGCTGCATCAACAATGACATCAATCCCTTTTGACCTGGCGATGGCACTAATTTCCTTAACCGGCATAATTTGTCCGGTGAGGTGGGTCAGATGGGTAACCAGGATGCATCGCGTTTTATTGGTAATCGCATCAGTATAAATATCAATGATTTCCTGATGGTTTTTTGGCACCAACGGCACATCGACAAACTTGACTGTGATGCCTATTTTGTTTTCCAGCATCCGGAACGTCTCGATCATGCTATGATAGTCGTGATGCTGCAGGATCACCTCATCATCTTTTTTCAGATCGAGACCCTGGATCAAAATGTTGAGCGCTTCAGTGGCATTGCGGGTAATGAGTAACTCCTCAGGTAATACTCCGCTTATGTCCGCCAGGGCCTGCTTGATTTCAGGATAGTTCTTTTGATAAAACTCCTGCCGCATGAACTTGGAGGAGTAGGTATTCACTTTTTCAATATTGGCTCGGTAAGCCTTTAGTACCGAATTAGGCTGTACACCAAAGTATCCGTTTTCCAGGTTGATAAAATCAGAAGAGACGTTGTAATGCTGCTTGGCAAATTTCTTCCAGAATTTTTCGTCACTTGCGTTGCCCTCCTCAGCAAAGAAGGGTTCGAGTGCAAAACCTTCCACAGATAAAAGTGGGGTGGTTGCCAGGCTCAAGCCTATGGTTTTGAGGAGGTGTCTGCGGTTCATAGTCACGTTCAAAGATCAAGATAACATTTATTGGAAAATAAAAAGTTTAATGATCTAAAGTGATTTCAAAAATCTAGAAAGCTCCTCAGACTTTGATCGGGAAACAGGAACCCCAAAACTCACAGCTCGCAAAGTCAATTCAAAGTTTCGGGCATTGCCCTCCACACTCAGGATCTGCTTACCATTAACGATATAACTTTTATGGCAATGGAAAAACAATTGGCCTGGAAGCTGTTCGGCAAACACCTTAAGACGGTTTCGAATAAGCTTTTTCTCCACCTTGTCCCGGTTCAAGTAGAAGACCTCCACATAATTGCCGTCTGCTTTTAGGTAACATATCTGATCCGTTGCAAGTTGTAATTCCACCTTTCCATTTTCCGCTTCAAAACGAATGCTTTTCGCTTCATCATCGGCTCCGGAAGGTACTTTCGAGTTTGAGCCCAGGTTTTTTGTAAGGGCCAACGCCTCCACAGCACTTCGCTTTTGGAAACGGTACTGCTCATAGAGAACCTGAATGATGATGGGAAAAATACTGATTGCCCCGGTAAACAGCACTACCTTTCCAAAAAGGGCTGACAAAGGCGTTGTGGAAAGATTAAAAACAACAAAAAACAGGAAGATCAATACACAAATAGCTAGCACAACTGAAATATAAAGTGTGACTTCTTTCCCTACCGTCCAGTTATCTTCCTGCATATAATTAGGCAACACCTTGCGAAACGTTATGACCACCAAAACCACGGAAATAGAGCTTGCAAAACCTATGGCCAGTGCAAAAAGCAGTCGGTATGTAATGGATAATGTAGCAAAACTAAAAGGCGCTATGAGTGCAATAAGCATAAACGTGATCACCCCAGGTAGAACAATGCTGGTCGTATTATAGATGAAGGGATGGGGTTTACCTAAAGGAGACAAGATGTAAAGATGATCACTCCATCTTTTATAATCAATTGTTGATCTGGTCTGACCTCTACGAATCGCTTAGGGCCATTAATTATTTTCATGGCAGGCATAATTTCTTTTCATAGTGCTTTTTATCCGTACTTAAGCAGATCAATTATCCTCGGCATTTAATGTAAACGTCATGATCGAAGTTCGACACCTGAAATTGATCGATACCATTGCGAAAGTTGGGTCATTAAAGAAGGCTGCCAAGAAGTTATTTTTAACACAGTCCGCATTGAGTCATCAATTGACTACAGAAGAGGTCATTTCAAGTCAAGAAATGGAAGACGGTATGCAGGACCTGTATAAAACAGCAGAAGGCGAAGGCACATTTTGCTATACCTTTTTTAAAGCGAATGCCATTTTGGAGTAATCGTTAAAAATCACCATCCATTTTAATTCTGCAGATCACTCCCTGGCCAAAAAGCGAAAGCCCTGAGTTAAACGCGACGAGTGCCGCGGTGCCGAGCAGTACCCAATCCCATGTAGGAGCACCGGTGTTTTTTAAATAGGAGGCCTCACCAAATAAACTTAAGCCGAAGCCGGTGAGGACCAATCCACTAATGGAGAAGATGAGCCATTTCTTTTTCAACGATTTTATGTTCATAACGAGTGGTTTTGTCTTACATCACTGCGAGGGAGGTACGACTGTGGCAGTCCCCGGAATTGAAAACACACGAATCGGGAGATTGCCGCATTCCGCTCTTGCTTCGCTCGCAATGGCGATTTGTAAAAAGGGTTAGCAGGAATTTGATAAGTAGCTTAGTTTAGTAACCTATCTCAAATATAAGCGATGAAAATAGTAGTCCTCGATGGCCATACATTAAATCCTGATGACCTGAGCTGGCAGGGGTTTGAAGAACTCGGTGAAGTAGAAGTTTATCCGCGAACATCAGTGGATCAACTGATTGAACGATCCAAAGACGCTGAAGTACTCCTCATCAATAAGATCAAGCTTTTCCAATCTGAAATAGAGCAATTACCTAAACTGAAATACATTGGCCTTTGCGCCACAGGTTATGATAATGTAGATCGTGAATTTGCCCGTAAGAAGGGTATACCCGTTACCAACATTCCGGCCTACGGTACAGCTTCTGTGGCGCAGCATGCGTTTGCTTTGCTGCTGGAACTGACCAACCGTGTCGGCATCCATAACAAAAGTGTGCACGAACTGGAGTGGGTACGCAGTGAGGACTTCAGCTATTTCAAAGCACCTCTTATTGAGTTGCAAAACAAAGTCATGGGAATTTTAGGTTATGGGGCCATTGGTAAGGAAGTCGCCAGGATCGCAGAGGCATTCGGTATGGAAGTGCTGGTTCATTCACAGCATGCAAAAACAATAAGTCGTGGAAGGTTGGTTACCCTGGATGAGCTTCTGGAAAAGACCGACGTGCTCTCCATCCATGCCTCATTAAACGAACGTACCAATGCTCTTATTGATAAAGCGGCTTTATCTAAAATGAAGTCTTCTGCTTTGATTATCAATACCAGTCGTGGAGCCATTATTGATG
>JBCDHA010000449.1:0-3829 GCA_038750705.1 Bacteroidota bacterium | reverse complement strand
GTAAAGTTTTATTAAACATGTACAAAGTTATTGAGAATAGCATTGGCATGTCTATTTTATAGTGATGTTTTGGCCGTTGTTTAGAATATTTGAGTTGCCATTTTTTCTTATGCTGAGCGCTGTTCGCACGATAGTATGACTCTAATGTCAGTTTCAGCGCTGCGATTAACAATATAAATTTCCAGGGATGATTAACTACGAATCTTTCAAGTAATTTGGTAGTTAAGGCTAATAAGAATAGATAGCTTAAGGTGGTGAACAGCTGCCTTTAGGGCCTGGTTTACCATTTTGATCCCAGGACTGGAAGGGATGAACTGACCAGGTTTCCCGTACTCAAGAAAAACTTTAGAGAATAAACTGAAAACTCACCTTAATACCAAATTTGTCTACATCAGGACGGTCTAGATAGGTCAGGCGATGTAGGAAGTCTACACGAATGATCTTGAAGATGTTTTCAATACCGTAACCTACCTCCACATATGGATCACTGGAAAGTACACCAATTGGATCTTCCGTTTGCACGATAATGTCCTGATTATCCTGGGAAAGATCTCCATATAAAATATTGGCTGTAGCTAACAATCGCCACTTCAGTTTTTTCATTAGTGGAATTCGGTTAAGAATAAACCCCTGGAAGTAGTGATAATACTGTACTTGCGCATAAGTATCACTGACAAACTCTCCAAAATTCATTAGGTTAAATGCAGCAGTAGTATAAAATCTGGATTCGTTTCCAATATGCGCTCTCAGTAGTGGATATGGCACCGTTTCAAATACATGACCCGCGGTCACTGATACATTTGACGTACCGAAAAATCCCATCTTAATATCTTTCTCCGCATTGAACGTGATCTTATTGTAGTCAAAATCACCTCCAAGTACGTTTCTTAAGCCCCTGGTATAGCGTACTGTAAAAATTGGCCATTTTAAGGTACCCAGGCTTATACGTTGGTTATCATTTTGAACAAATATCTCATCGCGTGCATATCGTGTTTCTACGGTCACTTCAGTAGTTGTAAAGTCCGTTAGCACCGGTGTATCACTTCCCGGATCAGGGGTGAAAGCAAATCCATAGGCAGGTTCAAAATCGAAGTGGCGCATACTTATCTCCTGGGTAAAGCCTCGAAACAGTTCCCTTCTTGCTGTAAACTTTGCCTGGTGGTAATAGTACGGCCGTGTTAAATCGCCAAATCGGGTAGCCGCCAGGAACACACTGTTGCCAATCAAGTCTTCCCGGGTAAGACCTACCTGATCGAGGTCATACGTATACGAGGCAGTAAGTGTAGTCCAACGCTTTCGGTCGGGAATATGGGTGATGAAGCCGTTATACTTCCATTTTTCGTCCTTAAATCCGTAAGCTGCGCGACCTCCTATTATCCACTTATCGCTAAAGTCAATATTGGTTCTAAAACCAGCCTGCAAGCGATGCCCTTCTATATTATTGTTTGCATAAGCTGATAAGTAAGGCCCAAAATCAAATTTACCAACGGTCTTGTAACCGTTTACGATCACCTTAAACAGTTCAGTATAGGTTTTGACTACCGGAATATTTCTGAGCGTGTCTATCATTTGATAAACACTAAGTTCCGTTGGGCTCAGCGGTTCATGACGATGACTGTTCCAGTAGGCATCATCGCTGCCAATTTTGAAATCTTCAGCCACCTCAATCGGGCGCATGTAGAATTTCTGGTCTTTAGGCTGGTTTACTACTACATTCTTATTAGAGGTATAAAACTTAGCTAACACCCCGGCCATATTATCAGCCACTTCCCCAATATCTATTAAAATCCTATTTTTCGATGGTATCCAAGGGCCAGCGCTACTGGGCTCTAACTCTTGCTGGATTTTTATCTTCTCAACAAAGTTCAAGTTTGCCGTGGCAGTAACCGTAGCGTCAATCTGGCGCAGCGCATATTCCTTTTTAGTCACCCACATAGTACCTTTAAATGCTAAGTCCTGCTCACTGCGCGGAAAGAAGTCTAACCTGTAACAGTAGTGCCCGTCAACTTCGGCGCTATCAATCAAATCATAATCATAATAGAGCTTCCATCCGTCCGCTATTGGTGACACAAATTCCTTACCTACTATGTTTAACCAGTTTTGATAAAAGTTATACTCCTGAAATGAAGAACCGATAAATTGTGAAACTACCGTACCATCATCTATTCCTACTCCTGTTACCTTTGACTTTAAAATTCTTTCATGCTGAAGTTTGGGATTATTTCGGAAGTGATACTCCGATAACGATTCAGAAATAAAAATGGGTAAAATTGGTCTTCCATCCTCACCGGCGATCCTCTCCACACTATCTAATACTTGCGTTATTTTCTTTACCAATTTCTTTTTTCTGAAGCGATCTGTAATGTTGTCTACATCAACTTCAATTTTAGTATATGTTTCATACTGGTAGGCTTCAAGTGATTTTTTGTTATTTCGTTTCTTGTTGTCTACCACATTCCGTAATATCTCAAAGGCCGGGTTCTCTCCGGCTATAAATATTACTTCATCCAGGCTGATGACATTCTCCACTAATTGGAAGTTTATTACCTGTTTGTCTCCTTTTTTCACAACCTTAGAACGTGTAATATAACCTACATAACTGGCTGTTATAGAATCGGTTGGATTAGCTGACTCAAGTTTAAAGTTCCCATCAAAATCGGTTGTAGTTCCAATACTGGTACCCTGGAAAATGATATTAGCAAAGGGTACAGGGTCACCACTACCGGCATCAGTTACTTTACCGGTAATAACGGTGGACTGTGCGATAACAGTTACCGTAGAGAAAATTGAACAAAATAAGAAAAGGAATGATTTCAAAGCGCTACTACTTATCTCATTATAAAGTATTGATCATAATAAAAGGGTTTCCTTTTCAGACGCAAATTTTATTACACGATTAAACTAGTTAGAGGTTGGAAAATTCACAATATTTTTAACGCAGATTAGATCAAATAATTTCCAGATTTCAAAAAATCTTTTTCTAAAAGATCGGAGCGGTGAACTATTCTCCGAAACCATGATAGTTTGATTGCTTCCTTCTCTTGTGCGGATAACCTCCATGACACTTTCGAATTGAATATTTTCTCAGATAAAATATTCATGCTTAACGCAGCGCTTACCGATATATTGAAACTTTCTGTGAAGCCGTACATCGGTATAGTTACAAAATCATCACAATGCTCTTTAGCCTGCATAGACAATCCTTCTTTCTCTGTTCCAAAGATCAGGGCTATAGGTTCGGATACCTCAAGATCATTAATATTAGTAGCGCTCTGATCAGGCACAGTACCTATAAGTTTATACCCTTTTTGTTTAAGATCGGTAAAGCATTTCGTTGAATTGTCAATATGATCGCTGTATGAAATAATATCCACCCATTTAGATGCGCCATGTACCACGCGCGGGTTGACTTTATATTCATGTTTATTCTCAATGACATACAAATCCTGTATGCCAAAGCAATCACAGGAGCGAATAACGGCGCTGGCGTTTTGAGAGTGATAAATATCTTCAAGCACAACGGTAAGATGCCGGGTGCGCTTACCCAAAACCTCATCGATGATTTTCTTTTTACCATCAGAAATATACTGCCCTAAATACTCCAGCAGCGCTTTCTTCATTAGAAATCTAACTCTATAGTTTGACCAACGCCAAACGAACCATCTCCCTTGTCTTTGTTATTTTTCTCTTTAAGGGCAGACTTGTCTTTATCGGCACCTTCTTGCGCGTCATTAGAAGCTATACCCTCTTTTTTAGCCGATTCCTCAGTTTCTATTTCAGGTGAGGATTCCGCCGATTCTAACTTTTCACCACCCAAAAACCTTACTTT
>JBCDHA010000448.1:0-3841 GCA_038750705.1 Bacteroidota bacterium | reverse complement strand
AGAATGGGGAGATGCTATTCTATTTGCAGTAGTAGCAGCAACACTCATCAGATGGCTAATTATGGAGGCATTTACCATTCCTACACCCTCTATGGAAAAATCACTGTTAGTTGGCGATTTCCTTTTTGTCAGTAAGTTCCATTACGGAACACGAACCCCAAAAACACCACTGCAGATGCCATTAACGCATCAGAAAATATGGTTAACTAATATACCATCATACCTGGATTGGATTCAACTTCCTCAATTCCGGCTACCGGGCTTTACTCATATAAAACGAAATGATGTCGTTGTTTTTAATGTACCTGGCATAGAAGAGAACAACTTTGAAGAGTTTGATAAAAACAAATGGATAGATTATCCGGTAGATCTAAAAACAAATTACATTAAAAGATGTGTGGCGGTGCCGGGTGACGTTATTGAAATAAGAAACCAGCAGATTTTCGTTAATGGTGAAAAAAATGAGAACCCTGAAAAAATGCAGTTTTCATACGTTGTTCATTCCAAAACTCAGCTTAGCGACAGGGTATTAGATAATTTAGGGATTGATAATGGATCTGGCTATCCTGATATTAATGACAGAGGAGCTTTCCAATTATTTTATTTAACCCAAGAAGAGAAGGATAAGCTTGAGGAATTGCCATTTGTTTTAAACATCAGACCGTATAAAACCTATAATCAAGGTGAGTGGGAAGGTAATATTTTTCCAAAAGATCGAGAACTCTTTCCATGGAATGGAGATTGGTACGGGCCGTTGACCATTCCAAAAGAAGGAGCCACTATTAATATTAACAGAGAGACTCTCGCTACCTATGGCAAGGTTATAACTCTGTACGAGCATAATGATGATGCCGTAATAGAAGATGGCAAGCTGTTAGTTGACGGCACGGAGGTCAAACAATATACATTTAATCAGGACTACTACTTTATGATGGGAGATAACCGTCATAACTCACTGGATTCAAGATATTGGGGGTTTGTACCTGCTGATCACATCGTAGGCAAAGGCTTTTTCATCTGGTTATCGCTGGACGCTGATGAAAGTTTCTTTAGTAAAATACGCTGGCGCAGGTTTTTTAATCTTATTGAATAATTACCAATCGATAGTTTGCTTACCTTTTTCAGTGAGGTAAGCATTGGTTCGGCTGAATGGTTTGCTGCCAAAAAAACCTCTGTCTGCGGCAAAAGGTGAAGGGTGTGCGGAACTTATAACGTGGTGTTTTGATCGGTCTATGACTTCTCCTTTTTTCTGAGCATAGGCTCCCCATAATATAAACACCATATTTTCCTTTTGGCTGGAAACCAAACTTATTACACTATCGGTGAAGTCCTCCCACCCTTTCTTCTGATGTGATCCGGCCGTATGCGCTCTAACGGTGAGTGTAGCGTTTAGCAATAAAACCCCCTGATCTGCCCACCTTTCCAAATTCCCGGATTCAGGCATGGGTTTTCCTAAATCGGCATGCAACTCTTTGAAAATATTAAGCAAAGACGGTGGTTTTCGAATACCATCACTTACAGAAAAACAAAGCCCATTAGCCTGCCCCGGACCATGATAAGGGTCCTGGCCTATGATTACAACACGAACGTCATCAAAAGAGCAATGATTAAACGCATTAAATATTTTTTTTCCCGGGGGATAAACAGTATGATTTTCATATTCAGTTTTGACAAACTGAACTAATTCACTGAAATACGGCTTGTTAAATTCAGGTTGTAAATGTGTTTTCCAGCTTTCAGAAATTTTTACGTTCATATTTCGTTAGAATTATTGTTAGCAATAAAATTAAACAACTATATTACTACTTCGTTTTAAAGGTAAATCTTATTAATTAGTGGTCACTGAAATAACAAAGGGTGTAAAAGTAAGCGTGGAAACGGAATACCAACCGTCCTATTCCAGCCCTAGCCAGTACCACTATGTTTTTACATATCGGATCACTATCGAGAACCAAAGTGAAAATACGATTCAGCTTTTAAGAAGGCATTGGAATATCCATGATGCGGCTTTGCTTCCTCGCGAAGTAGATGGTGAAGGTGTAGTAGGCCAGCAACCTATTCTTGAACCGGGACAATATCATCAATATGTTTCGGGATGTAATCTTAAATCAGGTATAGGAAAGATGGGAGGCGTATACCTTATGGAGCGCATTGTAGATGGCAAGAGATTTGAAGTAGCTATACCGGAATTCACAATGGTGGCGCCGTTCAAGTTGAACTAAAGGTTGGTACCTTGTCGAAACTTTTTCAGTTCAAGAGTTACATAAGTTATTGGCTTGATGCGGTAAATATACACTCACTACAATCTCCATTCGTTTATGAAGTATATAAAAATGCAATTGATAAACGGAAGAGAGTGTCTACTGATCCGCTAATTGAGAAAATCCGTGAGAAGTTTAAATCGAGTGTAAATAGTATTGAAGTCAATGATCTGGGATCTGGGTCCAGCGTAGAGAAAAGTAAATTCCGAAAAGTGACAGATATTGCTTCTTATGGGGTTACTGAAAAAAAGTACTCTCAAATAATGTTGGGATTGATACAATATATGAATTATAAAAATGTTATTGAGCTAGGTACTTCATTAGGCATTAATACATTGTATTTATCCAAACCTGACCAAACTCAAGTTACTACTTTTGAAGGCTCCACTTCATTGGTAAATATAGCTACAGAGTTATTAAATGACCAGCGCAAAAATGTTCAGGTCATCGAAGGGAATATAGATATCTCGTTACCTAAATTCTTAGAAACTTCACCGCCCATTGACCTTGCTTTTGTAGATGCCAACCACAGTTATACCCCAACTCTAAAGTACTTTGATCTGCTACTGGGGAAAAGTCATGATGAAACATGCTTTATTTTTGACGATATTCACCTTAGCCATGAAATGAATGAGGCTTGGAAACATATAAGAGACCATTATCAAGTAACCCTGACCCTGGACCTGTTTCAGATAGGTATTGTGTTCATTAACCCTGAAATAAGAAAGCAACATTATGTTTTGGAAACGTAAGCGATTCTTAATTCCTGTACTCCTTGTTTTCCTATTCTATGGACTCCCGAACTTAATCAACCAACAAGAACGTAGGGCTTTCAACAGAGCTAATCAGCTGGCAATTGCCAAAGGCAGCTTTGATACTAAAGAAGTCAAAGATTCTGTAAACAGGGGTATTAGCAACTTTTATAAGACCAGCGCCATTGGAGAAATGCTCCTGGGCCAACATCACCGAAAACTATGGTCAACAAAAGTTGACCTGCCCGTTTTTAATGGTTTGGATACATTAACTTTTGTAAAAACAGGAGGTGGTCAGCAAACTACCAGTGTAGAGCTGAAAGACAGAAATAAGAAAAGATATGCGTTCAGATCCGTTAATAAAGATAACTCCAATGCCCTTCCGTCTTTCCTGCATCCGTCGTTAGTCAGACCGTTTATAAGAGATCAAGCCTCTGCACTTAACCCGTATTCAGGACCAGTAGTTGCCAGGCTCTTAAGCTCTTTGGACATAGCACATCCGGAACCCGTCATCTATGTTATCCCTTACCGTGAGCCCGTAGATTCTACCATTATAACACTTGCCGGTGAAGTTGTGATCATGGAAGAGGAACTTAATAAAAGATGGGTCGGTAGCCCTAAATTTGGCCGGCCAGAACAAATTTTAAGCACGGATAATATGTTTACGCTGTTTCAAGATGGTGAACTTGAAATAGATGCCCGGTTATTTCTAAGGTGTAGACTTTTCGATTTTTTAGTCAGTGACTGGGATCGACATGGTAAACAGTGGAAATGGGGTATTTATAGCGGCATGGCTAAACCCATTCCTATAGACCGAGATATGGCTTT
>JBCDHA010000447.1:0-3842 GCA_038750705.1 Bacteroidota bacterium | reverse complement strand
TTTCATCTGTGACGGTAGTTCCGGGTTAAAGGTCTACAACGCTGCAGATGTAAGTACCATCGACCAAAGACAACTCGCCCATTATAGTGAGATTCAAGCCTTTGATATCATCCCATTCAACAATGTAGCCATGATGATAGGTGCCGATGGCCTGTTTCAGTATGATTATTCGGATTTAGACAATATTCAACTGCTAAGTCACATCCAAATAGCTAATAATGATCAATAGAATAGTACTTATTCTGTTAGGTTGCTTTTTCACATTAAGTGTTAACGGGCAGTCCGGTAAAGTTTTGCTTAAAAACGGAAGCGTGCTTTACGGTAATATTAGCAAACTTGATGCCTTGGAGCTTGAACTTTTAATAGAAGAGGAGTTGATATCACTGCCCAGAGATATGGTGCACATGGTCAGTATTAAAAAGAAAATCGATACATCTTTAATCGACAAAGAAGTTTATAAGAGCTTAAGCCTATTTGGTAAGAGAGGTATTGAAAAGAGTATTCAGGTAGGGCTACTGCACGGAAGAGAAGATTCTGATGCCTCGGCAAGAGAAACATTTTCCGGGGCTATACAGGTGAGTTACAGAGTTAGCAGTTTTGTTCAACCCGGTATTTCCGTTGGATATGACCATCATGATGAGTTCGGCATCATTCCTGTTTTGCTTACATATAAGTTCGACTTAAGCCCAAAATGGTCCACTCCTTTTTTATATGGAAGTGCTGGGTATGGTTTTGCGAAACTCTTAGAAGAGGATGACATAAATCCGGGTATAGACAAGGTAAACGGTGGACTCAATTATCAGCTGGGTTTAGGGTATAGATGGAGACTGGAAAAAATTGGCTTTGAATTTGCTATAGGATGGAAGTGCCAAAAAGTCGATTTTGAATATGGAAATTTTGACTGGTTTTGGACGGAAAATGAAAGTAATATAACTTTGTCTCGTTCTATCAATCGGGCAGAATTTAAATTTGGTATTATTTTTTAAACTATCCGTTTCAGGGCAAGTCCAAAGTAGAATAGTCCTGTTACTTTTTTGAATTAACTAGTATAAATAACTAATATGAGTACTTATCAACTTCAACTTAAAAAACTAGCCTGGAGATATGTGGTAGTAGCTGTCGTCTGCGTGTTGTTGATTTTAATAATCTAAAAAGATTATTGATCTTCAATTTTACCAAAAACCTCTTCCCAACTTTTGTTCATTTCCTTCAGTTGTTCGATTGAGCTGTTATACTGTGAGTTTACCCTTTGGAGCTGATCAGGATCGCTGTAAACGTCTGGTTTAGCCATTTCATCTTCCAGAAGTTTAATTTTATTTTCCAGCTCTTTGATAGCGTCCTCTATTGATCCGAGCTCTTTCTCAAGCTTCTTCAGTTCATTCTCCGGCAACGTAGTTTTTTGCTTAGCTTTCTTCTGCTTTTCTGATCGTTTTGTCAATTGTGGAGTATGATCTGCTTTATTTTGATCAGAAACCTCGTTTCGCCAATACTCATATTCATCGAAAGTACCCGGGTATTCCTTTATTTGCCTATCCTCTATATACCAGATCTTATTGGCTACTTTAGAAACAAAATGTCGGTTATGAGAAACCACTACAAATGAACCAAGATACTGTTGCAGGGCCTGTATCAAGATGTTTTCAGATATAAAATCCAGGTGATTGGTAGGTTCATCCAGTAATAGAAAATTAGCTTCAGAAATAAGGGTTTTGGCTAAAGCCACTCTTGACTTTTCACCACCTGATAATACCTTAATTTTTTTAAATACATCATCATCGCTAAACAGAAAGCAGCCTAATACCTGGCGCAACTCAAGTTCGGTTTTGTCAGAACCTGCTTGCTTCAGCTCTTCCAGTATTTCATTGCTTACCTGAAGCGCCTCCAACTGATGTTGTGCATAAAAGCCTCTGATTACATTATAGCCTTCTTCTCGCTTGCCTTCAATTGGTTCGGTGCCTGCAATGATCCTCAGTAAAGTGGATTTTCCTTTACCGTTTGCGCCAATCAATGCTATTTTATCACCTCTCTCAATCGAAGCCGTTGTGTTCTTTAATATCTCAAGTTGGCCATATGCTTTTGAAATATCTTCCAGCTTTATGATATGCCTGCCAGATTTCTGTTTAAAACTGAACTTGAAGTTTACCGCAGCGTTTTCATCCACCACATCTTCAATTTTATCCATCCTGTCTAGCGATTTCACCCGTGATTGAACCTGGCGCGCCTTTGTCGCCTTGGCACGGAATCTTTCAATAAAACGTTCGGTCTGCTTTATTTTTTGCTGCTGGTTTTCAAAAGCGTTCTTTTGAATTTCTGATCTAAGTTCTTTTTCTTGCAGGTAGAAGTCATAATTACCTTCATAAGAAGTCAATTGCGTGTTAGCCACTTCAACAATTTTACTCACGCAATTATTAATGAAAAACCTGTCATGAGACACCACTATGACTGCTCCTTCATAGGTTCTCAGATAATTCTCTATCCATTCTATGGATGGTAAATCAAGATGGTTTGTAGGCTCATCGAGCATTAATAACGACGGCTTCTCCAAAAGTAGTTTCGCCAGCATTACCCGCATACGCCAGCCTCCGGAAAATTCTTTTAACGGGCGATTTAAGTCTGCCGTATTAAATCCAATACCCTCAAGTATCTCCTCAGCCTTGGCCTGCATACTGTACCCGTCTAATGCTTCAAAACGCTCCTGGGCCTTTGCAAGCTTCTCAACCAAATCATCGGTATAGTCTGCTTCCATTTGTTTGAGAATCTGATCTATTTGTTTTTGAACTTCAACCGCTTCCTCAAAAGCCTGCATGGCAACAGAAAGAATACTATCATCTGTGAGGTAGCTTAATAGATCTTGATTCAGAAAACCGAGGGTACAATCTTTACTTTTGCTAATTGATCCATCATCAGGAAGGTAATCTCCATTTATGAGCTTTAGTAAGGTAGATTTACCTTTTCCATTCAGGCCAATCAAGCCTATTTTGTCTTTTGGCTTTACGTGCAATGATGCATGCTCATAGATTGGCCGGCCACCTATGTAATAAGAAAGATTGTTGATAGCTAACATGGCTGCAAATCTATTCATATGAGGTTTCTCAAAAAATCTAAACCTCACATACTTTTATGGCTGCTCAGGAATGCAGAACTTTAGCGTCATGAACATATCTTATCGTAGCGTTTTATTAGTTTTAGTAATAAGTATTACCCTGGTATTAGCTTGTGGAAGTGAATCAGAATCCGGAAGTAGCAGTTTGAGTGCTGATTCTTCTTCAGTGACTTTAACTGAATCGGATTATCCTTTAGAAAAACTCAATTTACCGCCTGGTTTTAAGATTTCCGTTTTTGCAGAGGTAGAAAACGCCAGATCACTGGCGATGAGTTCTTCAGGTGTAATTTATGTTGGCAACAGATCTGCCGACAAGGTATATGCGCTGAAGGATACCAACGGGGACTGGATAGCGGATGATAAATATATCATAGATGAAGACCTTAGAATGCCAAATGGGGTAGCTTATAAGGACGGAGATCTGTACGTGGCTGAAGTAAGTAAAGTTTGGCGATATAAGAATATTGAAGCTGACCTTTCTAATCCCCCGGAGCCCGAGCTGGTTTATGACAAATACCCCACGGAAGGGCATCATGGATGGAAATACATAGCCTTTGGACCGGATGGGAAATTGTACGTACCGGTCGGTGCGCCTTGTAACATTTGTAAAAGTGATGATCCGGTATTCGCTTCTATTACACGTATAAATGCGGATGGAACGGGTTTAGAGATAGTAGCAGAAGGTGTACGAAACACGGTAGGTTTTGCCTGGCATCCGGAAACAAAAGAACTATGGTTT
>JBCDHA010000446.1:0-3847 GCA_038750705.1 Bacteroidota bacterium | reverse complement strand
TTTCCAGAAAGTAATGAATCGTCTTTTGTCCTCTTTTTTATTTTTGTAGATCTCAAGGTGAATCTTGGAGGCAAGGTTATTCAGGTAATGAGTAGTATCACTTTTTGGATATTGCGTTCTTGAAAATGACAGGTCGTCTGTAATCCGAACGAAAATTTCTGCCAACAGATCCGGTGCAGTTAACTTTTGATTATCAAGTAACTTCTCGTATTTCTGCCATTGTTCCAGGTTTTGTTTTACAAAGGCTGCCTCTCTCATATCAACTGCTTCTCTTCTTATTTAAATAGACTTTTCTTACAGGCTCTCGCTCCAGCGCATCAGTCAATGGCCAGGTTCTTTTTCAGCCGGAGCAAATGCAAAACCCATGATTAAAAACCGCGTTGGTATAATTCTAATCACAGGCATATTATTATTTTTGAAATGAGCATGGCGCTCAGCTGAATTTTTAGCAAGTATGAAATTTATGCAAAAAATAATCGCGTGCAAAGTGTAAATATCAGAACAACCCAGAATGTAGCGATAGACTATGTTACCGCCGGTCTGGGGGATAGAATTGGCGCTTTTTTAATCGATGTAATCATAGTAGGTGCTTATGTTATCGTAATGGCTTTGGCGCTTACCAGATTGGCCATAGACACTAACTGGGTATTTATGCTTTTTTATTTACCGGCGTTCTTCTACCATCTTATTTGTGAGATAGCCTTTAATGGACAGAGTCTCGGTAAAAAACAGATGAATATAAAGGTGGTCAGACTGGACGGCACCCCGGCAACCATTGGAGGATATATATTGAGATGGATTTTAAGGCCTTTGGATATTGGGATTTTTTCAGGCGCTATAGCCGTTATATCCATTGCTTTAACACAAAATGCACAGCGTCTTGGAGATCTGGCTGCCGGAACAACTGTGGTAAAAATGGCAGGTGCCGTAAAAGTGACTTCGCATCAGCTTATAAAAAATCTGGATTCCGACTACCAGCCTGTTTTTAGTGATGCGCAGTATTTAAGTAATGATGAGGTGAATATTATCAAGCAAGCCCTTGAAGTAAATAAACATCGGGCAGACATGAAACCAGCCATTGCGGTAAGCAGAAAAGTGAAGGAGCACCTGAAAGTACAGAGCGATATGCCCACGATTAAATTTCTGTACACACTTTTAAAGGATTACAACCACTACACCTCTCAATGAATTATATTACCAAAAGCCAGCTGGCATTATACAATGGGCAAGACAGGGACGAGGTTTGGGTGGCCTATCAGGGAAAAATTTATGATGTGAGCCAATCAAGATTATGGAGGGATGGAAAACATTATGAGCATTGGGCCGGGCAGGACCTGACGGAAGAATTGGCGGATGCACCCCACACTGAAAGAGTATTTGAAAAGTTTGTACAGGTAGGACTTTTGAAATGATATTAATAGCCGACACAGGAGCCACTACTTCGAGCTGGAGACTCATAGACGAACATGGTGATATCAGCCAATTTCAGACCCCTGGATTCAATCCCTATTATCAGGAAACTGGAGCATTAGAGAAGAGTATTAGAAATAGCGAGGTTGCGAGAAATTCCACTGAAGTTGTACATGTATTTTATTACGGAGCCGGGTGCGGTACCGAAGCTAATCGGCTTCTGGTAAAAGAAGTTTTATCGAAAGTATTTTCGGAAGCTGAAGTCCATGTATATGATGATATGACTGCAGCCTGTCGGGCGCTTTGTGGCAGTGAACAGGGGATTGTCTGTATTTTGGGCACAGGCGCTAATTCATGTTTTTATGATGGGAATGAACCATCCTATCAGGTAGCTTCGTTAGGATTCATACTAGGTGATGAAGGCAGCGGCGCTTACCTTGGTAAGGTGCTTCTGGCGGATTATTTAAGAAACGATTTGCCTGAAAACTTATCGGAAAGGATTAAAAAAAGATTTGACCTGACTCGCGAAAAAGTGTTAGACAAAATTTATAACAATGAACTTCCGGCGAGATATATGGCCGGATTTACCAAATTTATTTTCCAAAATATCAAAGAGCCTTATGCTTACAGGACTGTCTATGATGCATTTTCACTTTTCTTTGATAGGAATGTTTTAAAATACCCTCAGGTGCAATCTGTTCCGGTGCATTTTTCAGGCTCTGTGGGGTTTTACTTTAGTAACATTTTACGGCAAGTGGGGAATGATAAAGGCATTGCCATAAGAAATATTATTGAAAGTCCTGTAGCAGGCTTAACGTTGTACCACAAGAATCAATATTCAAATAAGTGAATACTACCGAGGCAGCTTCCAATCACGACAACCTTGAAAAGATGTCAGTAAGAGATTTGTTGATTAATATTAACAAAGAAGATGCTTCCGTGCCAAAAGCGGTGATGCGCGCTATGCCTCAGATAGAAGCGCTTGTACCTGAAATTGTGAAGCAGTTAAAGGCCGGTGGTCGATTGTTTTACATTGGCGCCGGTACGAGCGGCCGCTTAGGTGTAGTGGATGCCTCTGAAATCCCGCCTACATTCGGCATGCCGCATGGAGTAGTAGTAGGCTTAATAGCCGGCGGTGACGGAGCCATTCGTAAGGCTGTAGAATTTGCCGAAGACGATATTGAGCAGGCCTGGAAAGACCTTGAAGAATTTCAGGTTAATCATAAGGACGTGGTTATCGGCATTGCCGCTTCCGGAACCACACCGTATGTTATAGGCGGTGTTAGTACGGCCAGAGATCATGGATTAGTTACAGGCTGTATAGTTTGTAACAGAGATTCTGAGTTAGCGAAGAACGTTACGTTTCCTGTTGAAGTCGTCGTTGGCCCGGAATTCGTTACCGGTAGCACCAGAATGAAGGCCGGTACAGCCCAGAAGCTTGTACTCAATATGATTTCTACCGCCACCATGATCCAAATGGGTCGTGTAAAGGGGAACAAAATGGTGGATATGCAGCTTAGCAATAACAAGCTGGTCGATCGCGGTGTAAGAATGCTGATGGAGGAGTTGTCTATTGGTAGAGACGAAGCTCAGGAGCTACTGGATGAACATGGCTCAGTGCGCAAAGTAATAGATTTCATCCGTAGGAATGCACGAGATTGAACCGTATTATAACTGGCTCAGTTTTTATAATGTAGCTGAAGATCCTGAGTCGCCGTTTTACGGTAAGCAGTACAATCATGACCTGTATTCTGAGACTATTTACGGCTATTATATAGACCCTGCCTGGGATTTCATGGGCTCGGAAACCCTTTATATCAAAATTCTCTACACAGATTATGAAAGAGGCTTTTCTATTATTGAGTTTATCGGTGAGTGGAATGATACAATTAATAACGATATCATGCATCTAAAGCGGAACATAATTGATCATTTGACCGAGCGGAACATAAACAAGTTCATTCTTATAGGAGAAAATGTTTTTAATTTCCACGGTTCCGATGATTCGTATTATGAAGAATGGTTTGAGGATGTGGAGGACACAGATAACTTTCAACAATCGGGATGGATAGCAGGAGTAAATTTTCCTGAACACATTATGGATGAGCAAAAGAATTATAATATCGATTCTTACATCAATTTTGGAGGGGTATTGCAGTTTCCCAAGTGGCGCACTATGCCGCCGCAGCTTTTTTTTCAAAAAATCAATGAAGTAATTGCGTATCGATTGGGAGGCTAAGATACGGGTTCCACCCGGGCGGCTTTTGAGATGAGATATTTTCTACCTGTTTTTACTTCCTGGCAGACATACCGTGTCCTTCTTAGCGATTCCTTTTTAAATGTTCTTTTCCCTAGTCTAAACAATTCTCCGGCTGCGAGTTGATGCAATGAGTTGCCTGGTTGCGCATCATAATGGCTAAGCGCAAGCGTAAGGCTG
>JBCDHA010000445.1:0-3869 GCA_038750705.1 Bacteroidota bacterium | reverse complement strand
TCCCATTGAGAACTATGATCTCATAATAAATGATTTTGAGCCTATTTCGGCTTGGTCGGCCAAACTTAAGGGGAAGAAATGTATTGCGCTCAGTCATCAAAGTGCATTATTAGGTGATGAGTTTCCAAAACCTAAAAAATCCGATTTGGTAGGAGAAACTATTCTTAAAAACTATGCTCCTGCACAGCGTCATTATGGATTTCATTTCGAGGCAAAAGGCGATTCCATATTTACACCTATAATACGCAAGGCGTTACGAGAGGCCGATGTCCGGAACCTAGGTCATTATACCGTGTATTTACCGGCCTATTCTGATGCCAAAATAGTAAGTGTGCTAAAGCAAATGCCGGAAGTAGAGTGGCAGATTTACTCCAAACACACAAAATTCGGCAGTGTGCACGGTAACATTGCCATCAGCCCTATTGATAATGATCAATTCATTCATAGCATTACCTCCTGCGAAGGGGTACTTTGCGGTGCAGGGTTTGAAACGCCTTCGGAGGCTTTGTATTTAGGAAAGAAGCTTATAGTAATACCCATGCGAAATCAGTATGAACAGCAGTGCAATGCCATGGCGTTGCAAGAGCTCGGAATTCCTGTTTTAGATCATTTATCTACCAGATCTGTTACCAAAATTCGCGAGTTAATAGATAGTGATATGCCTGAACCTATACATTACCCTGATGAGACTGAGGAGTTAGTGGAGCAGATCGTCAGGAAGGAGGTGGAGTGTGTCGGGTAAGAAATACAAGATCCTTATTGTTGATGATGACAAAGATATTCTGGATTTGCTTCAATATAATTTGGAAAGGGAGGGATACGAGGTACGCAGTGAAACTAAAAGTACACGATCCATCGAGACGGCACTTGAATTCGCTCCTAATCTAATCATACTTGATATAATGATGCCTTACATCAGCGGCATAGAAATATGCAAGCAGCTCAGGTCAATAGAATCGTTTAAGAACACATACATCTTCTTTCTCACAGCTAAGTCTGACAAGCACCTGCAGATAGAAGCGTTGAGCACAGGTGGGGACGACTATATAGAAAAGATTACCGGGTTGAGAGCCTTATCATATAAAGTTGCGACCGTACTAAAGAAGAACCTGGTCATTAGAAAGAGTGTTTCCGAAATCAGGATTGGCGATCTTGTACTGGATAGAAATGAAAATGTAGTCTGGATCAAAAATAAACGCGTTGAACTTTCTCAGCATGAGTTTGAGCTACTGTATTTCTTAGCACAGAACCCGAAAAAAGCCATAACCACTGATAGTTTACTCCATAATATTTGGGGCTCGGAAGTGTATTTATTCGCTAAGTCCGTGGATACCTATGTACAAAATATAAGACAGAAGTTGGGGATGGGACTAATTTCAAAAGTAAGGGATGACCGATATCGTTTAATCCCTAGTTAAGCGAGAGCGGTCAAGCTTTCGGTAATACGCAAGAAGCTGTTTGGTACTTTCTGCTTTCACCTTAAAGCCCCTCATTTCAAGAAGCAAAAAGGCAGCTTTTTCTACCGGAAGATTAGAATAAAACCTATCCCTGCTAAAATGGACATACTTCAAGGCCCTAAACCCGTCAAACCAATGGAAAAATGATTTGCGGAACACTTCAGCGCTTGTTGAGGAACGTTTAATTCTTTCTAATTCGTGCTCAAAATTACTCTCCGTTAAAAACAAACGAATGGATTCCGGCAGTTTGCTTATTGCAGAATTTGGCTTGGAACATAAAAATTCGGGAACGCTTTCCATAAAGAGCTTCATGTCAGCAAATACTTGTGGATGGTAAGTAGTTATGCCCGGTTTCAACTGCCAATCGGCTACGGCCTTGCCGGTACCAAACGGCACACGATCGGAAATTCTGGGGGAAGGCGTTATTTTAGTAGAATTCAGTTCTGTGAAACCTCCAAGACGGAACATCCGCTGGAGGAAGTAAAAATCTTCTCCGGCTTTTCTTCGGTTCATGCCTCCCTGTTTTTGGTATGCATCGCTACGAACCGCCATGCTTGAGCCTATGGTATGAAAAGCCCATGGGAAACCCGCATAGTGCAGGCCTTGCAAGTAGTAACGAAGAAACAGCTCGTATTCTGCTATAGCGGCATATATGCCTGAATCCAACGCCCCCTCCAAGGGGTGCTCAAAATAGATACTACAGGCAGGTGTTTTAGGGTTGTCTTGAAAGTGAGTATAAAGTTTCTCTAAATAATTTGGGTTGCAGATGCTGTCTCCATCAAAGCAGGCTATTACTCCCCTTGGGTTATTTACAAGTTCAAACCGTCTTACCGCTTCGTCCATGGCAATTTTTCTGGCCAGCCCCACACCGGCATGCTTGACCGGAAGATCCCTGCAGAAAATGATGTAATACTTCAGTTGATCTGTGCTATTGCGTTCTGACCACTTTTCAGCCTGTTCATAACAGTGTTGATTTATTTCGGTTACCTTAGATCCGGCATTTTCCGCTTGATTGATGACTACAATCACTTCTACTGACGCTTCCGGAAGATGGCAGTTTTTTAACGACTCAAGAGAAGAAATCAGATCTGTTTCCTTGAAAGCAGGAAGAGTAACGATCAGCCCTAAATTTTGAGTCGGCTCAATTTTTATTAATTGCGGCTTGAAGGCGTAGCGTTCAAGGTACAGGCTCAAGGTGCAAGCCTGTTAATTTTCCAGTGGCCGTCTACCTGACTATATAGAATCCGGTCATGTAGCCTGTTAGGACGTCCCTGCCAAAATTCGATACGCATTGGTTTCAAAATATACCCCCCCCATTGCTCCGGTTTCGGTAATACCTCTGCATCCTTATATTTTTCAGCAATTGCTTTTTCACGCTCTTCCAAAAGCTCCCTGCTTTCAATCACGGTACTTTGAGGTGAGGTCCATGCACCAATTTGGCTTCCCTTTGGCCGGCTTTGAAAGTATTGCTCAGAATCTTTTTTGTTTATTTTTTCGATATGCCCTTGAATTCGTACCTGCCTTTCCAATTCTTTCCAAAAAAAAAGCAAAGCTGCCGCCGGGTTCGCATCCAGGTCCTTCCCTTTATCGCTTTGATAATTAGTGAAAAAGACAAACCCGTTATTTTCAATACCCTTTAAAAGCATAATCCGGGAAGAAGGCATGCCGCTAGAATTAACGGTGGATAGGTGCATAGCATTCACTTCGGAGATCTCCACCTTATTTGCTTCATCAAACCATAGTTGAAACTGCTTAATCGGGTCGGCTTGAACATCTGATATATTAAGTGTGTGCTTACTGTATTCTGCTCGGATGTCTGCAATTGATGGGCTCATATCTTAATAATTTTAAACAAAATTAACCGCTTTGAATATTTATTTAGCCAAGCTTTTAATAAATCAATCTTTTCTTTTTACTTGGTGTATAAATAAGAGGCCGTTCACTTTATAAAGGCCCGTTAATACCGTTTATGAAGCTGAGTATAGAGTTGTCTTGTGAGAGTTCAAAGGAGTGGGTGGAAACCGTGATGAGCGATTTTAACGCTTTTTTACAAGATCATGCAAACTGCGAGAGAAAGGCTTCTGCAATGGCAATGAGTTTCGTTGCCAAATATCCTGATAGGTTGGAGATCATACCTGAACTGATTGATACCGCCGTGGAAGAATTGGAGCATTTCAAGTCAGTTTACCAGATCATGGAAGACCGTGGGGTAAGGTTACCGGCTGAAATGAGCCAGGATCTTTATGTTAAGCAACTTATTGACGGCTGTAGATCATCTAAACGAGAGCGATTTTTGGATCGCCTGCTTCTGGCCTCAATTATCGAATGCCGTGGGGCAGAAAGGTTCAGGTTGGTGTATGAAGCTTTACCGCAGGGTGAGCTTAAAAAGTTCTACCATAACCTATGGGCCTC
>JBCDHA010000444.1:0-3870 GCA_038750705.1 Bacteroidota bacterium | reverse complement strand
GATTTTTATCCCTTGCTTATCCTGAATGCGTGCGGTTACTAACCATCCGCCAAAATCTTCTGAAACAGCTATGAGCAAGGTATTCTTGCCTTTATTTAGATCCAGATAAACGGCATCGAATAATCCCACCGTGCCTAGGTAGCGATAATCACGACTTTGAAATCTATTTGTGCCTCTGTAAATGGGTTTGCCATTTAGAATTAACACTGCACGATCACTGTAGCCGAATTCTAATAATTTGAGATGATCTCTTTCCGAGTTTATTTCGACCCTGGCAAATACCGTATTACCAGGCGCTCCGCGAAGGTTTCGTATTCTGGATATGTTGGCGGCCGTGCCTTCTTCTACTTCCACCTTTCCCGTCCATTTCCTGCTTTTAATGATTAACTCAAGAGAATCCGGATTGTCAAGCAGTTTTTCTTCAAACATGTCAGAAATCTGCCAACTATTTATCAGATCGTCAATTGGCTTTCTTGTAATGGGCTTAAAGTCTACTAATGTTGGGTCCTGATGATCAATTTTGAGGTTAGCAAGATGTAGCCCGCTGGCGTTTCCACCGGTAAAGACTACTTTGCCTCCCTTGGCTTCATGAAACAGGTTCCAGGAGAGATTTGGTTGCTCTGAATGGTCTAAAAACACCTGGGCTTTATCATCAAGAACGACGAGCTTTACATGTGTCCAGTCATTATAGTGATAATCATAAGGAAAGGAATACCTGGCGCCATAATAGAGTTGCCATGGCGAAATGCCTCTTGTTCTGGGTATAGCCTGGTTAGCATCGGGGTTTCCGGATTGATGTGGTCGTATGTAAAAATACTCTGCGTCATCCGTATCATCCTGGCCTCGAAAATAAACCCCGGGGAACCCTCGCTCTTCTTTAAGGAATATATCATATTCTATAGTGCCATTTAAAAAGGACACATTCTTAGCGGTGATGGCCCCACCTTGCAGATAAATAGCATCTACGCCCTTATGTTTTTCCAGGACATAAGCCCTCGCTTGTATTTGTAAATGCGAAGTGTCTAATACAATATTTTGAGCTCTTGCGCTCAACTGGAGTACAAGAGCAGTTAAGGTTATTAAAGTTTTACGTTTCATAAACACAGTTACGAAGCTGAGTGGTCTCAGTCTTGCATATATTGTTTCATGTTCATTCAGGATTGTTCACTCCAATAATATTGCTCAGTTTTGACTTAGAATTGGGCTATGAATAAAACCAACGTAGACACCGAAATAAAAAGGCTCCAAAAGGAGTTGGAAAGCAAGCTTGGTTGGGGAGACGCCAGGCAATGGCACAGTTCTATGTTTAGTGAGCTGTCAGAAAAGATATTTGATGAAACTCAGGTCAATATCAGTTCAGCCACCTTGAAGCGATTTTTTGGAGTAGTCAAACACGATGGTCTTTCGAGTACTACCACCTTGGACTACCTCTCTCAATTCCTTGGCTATGAAAACTGGCGAGGGTTTAAGCTTTCAAAAAGAACCGGTTTTAAGCCAATCACACAAGCTGTATCAAATAAGGCAGTTTATATTAGCATCGGTTTCGTATTGGCGCTGGTAACGATCATGGTTATCGCCAATAAGAGCCCTGAACCTGTGGAGCTGCCGGATAATATTTCTTTTATCAGTAAGCCGATTACTACAACTTATCCAAATTCGGTAGTCTTTGACTTTGATCTAAAAGGGATCGATGCAGATAGTATGCACATCCAACAGTATTGGGATCCTACAAAGACGATAGCCATTAAGGAAGAGCAGACCCAGGCTACCGGTATTTATTATTTTCCGGGTTACTTTCGTGCTAAGCTTTTGATAGACGGACAGGTGGTTAAAGAGCACGATCTCTTTCTTAAAAGTAATGGTTGGCTGGGAACCATTGAGTACAAGCCGGTGCCGAAATATTTTGAACCCGTCTCAACGGAGGGGTTGAAAATTTCCAGCCCGGTCGAGTTGGCTACTGAAATTGCCCTATCCGAAAAACCTCAGGTTACATCTTATCATTACATCAACGATTTGGGTGCAGTATCAGGTGATGATTTTACGTTAACCACAACCCTGCGAAATACATATGACGATAAATGGGCGGTATGTCAAGCCGTCCGAATATATGTTATAGGATCTGACGGCGCCATGATCATCCCGTTCTCAAAACCGGGCTGCAGCTCGGATAATAACCTCATGCTTAACGATATTTATCTCGATGGTAAAGAACACGATCTATCTGCGTTTAGTGTAGAGCTTGATGATTTCATTCCAATAAAGGTGAGAAATAAGAGTAAAAAACTAACCGTAGACATAAAAGGTAAAGAAGTGTATTCTTCCTCGTACAATGATACGATGGGCAGGTTGGTTGGCTTTCGCTTTAAGTTTTTGGGGCAAGGTGAGGTACGTGATTTACAATTGCTTGATCAGCATCTTAACCCGGTTATTCTCTGATCAGAGATGATCAGCACATCTTGCCGTCTCTGGGGTTCATAATACAAGCATCGGCAGAAAGTAAACGCTCATCCTCGAGATCTCTTTTAAGTGCTTCCAGGTATTTGTAAATATTAATTTCTCCTTTTATTACGCTGTCATTTTCTCTGATGAATGACTCTTCTGCACCATCGATATCCACTTGTTTATGAGCCGCCGATATTTCTGATAAATAGTCTTTTATCATTCGACCCAAATCATCGTTATTTTTATGAAGGTATAGCAATTTCTTTACATTTAGATTAATCCGTTAAACCCTGCATGATATGACTACCTTCAGGTCTCTGGAAGTAAGAGAGGTCCGTATTAGGGCGGAATTCGATATTTGAAAGGGTAATATCTGTCACGTATGCTCCCGGTTCTCCATCTTCCTGCCACATAAAAGTGCGGTGCTTTTCGGGGAATGTAATGCCATTAACCACCTGTTCGCCTTCATAGGTCATAAGTTTTTCCTGTGAATGTCCACCATCTTTAAAGTATCCCGGATAAGACACTATATATCGGATAGCTGCCAACCTAAAAGTTTCAGTATTAATGTAAAGCACGTAATAATCATCGGGAGCGTCTCCAACGTTCTCACCAAAGGTCACTCTCACCACATGGTGTATATTTCCCTCATAGGTAATATCTTCCTCTAAGGTGAGATTTACACCTTCATCAGCAAAAACAAAAGGCATGCCGGCAAAGTAATAAGGCGTCAAAGCCCAAAAGCGAGTATTATAAGGAATTTCTGCGTCGGCAGGATAATACCAGGCCTGTTTTCCATCCCAGCCGTATTCCTCATTCTGGTTTGATACCCGTTGGTGCCTTGTTTTGGAAGACCAATAGTCGGCAGTTTCATAAGTGTCTCTTGGCGTACCTGTACCAGGTTTTGGTTGATAATTAAACCTGAAGTAGACAGGTCCGTTGCTCCACCACTTTTCTAACCCACCATGGTATTTCATAGTCTGCCATACAAGCTTACCAGCCTCAGTAGCCAATAACCTCGCCTTAGCAGCTGCTGCTCTTTCCGTAACCCATTCCTGTTTTGGTTTTGCCAAAGTATACGGAGCTTCTTCTATCGTTTCAGACGGTGCATCCTGCTTTTGAGTGTTGCACGATACAATGATGATTACGGGTAGAAACAAAATGCGATTCATAGGCTCAAATTTTAGATTTTCAAATGTACTCACCGCAGTACAGAGTTCATAGGTGATTTGTGACTCGTGAAAGACATAACCTGTACAAAACCATCGGCTCTTGCCTTTCAAGACAGAAATAAGTACTTTAACTGTTCTTCTGAACACCCAAAGCCAGAACGGAGTCTCAACTTTAATCCAAATGATCCACAATTACATTCTCATAGCCTTTCGGAATTTCAGAAAGGAAAGACTATTCAGCCTGCTGAACCTGGCT
>JBCDHA010000443.1:0-3890 GCA_038750705.1 Bacteroidota bacterium | reverse complement strand
TGAACTCAGATTGTTCCAATTTCGAACTTCTTCTATAGTCACACCATAAAGCCTGGAGATACTGAAAAGAGTTTGTTTGGTTTCAACTGTATGTCTGATAACATCCGGTTCTTTAGAAGAAGTGTTTTTACTATCTACTTCAGACTCAGACTCTGATTTGAGTAACTGTTCTTCCTGTTCTGTACGGCTTTCAGCTGTTTCACTTTTTATTATTGGCACATTGATAGTAGTTCCTATCTCAAGGCCGAACTCTGTTGGCGGATTAAGTTCAATAATCTTGTATATGGGCACATCGTATTTTCGTGAAAGTGAATAAAGTGTTTCCCTTTCCTGAACACGATGTTCTATGAACTCCTTACCGTCAATCGTTTTGATCCTGGTGGAATCTTGGGCATGCCCCTGGATAAAGCCAGATAGGCACAGGATAAATAAACTAATTAAAAAAATTCTCATTGTTGAGAAAGTTGATAGCTAAAAAAATCTGTGTAATCCTTTACAAAAATAAGACTATCGCCATAAACAAAGAAAGGCCGGTCGGCAATTCCTTTTAAACGAACACCTAGCTTTTCATTAAGTAAAATGCGTCTTTCTGTATCTATAACAATCAATCTGTTTTCCAAGTGATCAGCTTTTAGGTAATAAGAGAGTATCACCAATTCGCCCACCTCATGATAATCTATACCATAACCACTTTCAGCATCTATACCCATCATATGCAAGAAACCACTGACAGTATTGTAATGATCAGCGTCAGGCACATAATGAAACGGTAACTGGATTCGTTTATTTTCTACAAGTTTCATAAACTCTTCCGTCGTTTCTTCCACTCCTGTTTCCGTGTTAATAAAGAGCAGTTCATCCTCCCTCCTTGCCCGTATATACGTGCGCCCGAATTCAACAATTGAAATATCCTTTTTCGCCCAAATCACCTTTTTCTTGTCTATATTCCAGGCAAAAAAAGATTTCTGTTGGGGGTTTTCGGTATCTGTAAAGGTGTGGAAGATAATTATCTTGCCCACAGCACCGGTTATTCCTACCCACCAGGTTTCTTCCAAAATGATGGGACTTCCTGACAAACTATGGTCTAGTGTATTGTAAGTAAAAAACGAGGCAGTCAGCGTGTCTTCATTGCGAACTTCAATAACCAAATAGTCGCCATTAACTTCGGATTCGATATTCCAAACCTTGCTATCGAAGGAATGTGAAAAGTTTTTTTGAAGGTTTCTCACCAACCGGAATTAAGTTAACTTAGATTGAAATTAATGAAAAGCTAAAAGTAAGTGTAAAGTTGACATAATGCTCAAGAGACTGCTACAATTAACGCTGTTAACCTTATCGATTCCGCTGGCCCACGCTCAGACGAAGCAAGTTATGGTTATGGAAATAAGATCTGACATTGATCCCAGAATGTCAAGATATGTGGAGCTGGCGCTGGAAAATGCAAGAGAGCTAGAGGCTGATATCGTAATCGTAGATATGGATACCTATGGCGGCATAGTTACTGATGCCAAAGACATTGTTGAAAATATCATGGATTTTGAAAAACCAATCTGGGTATTCATTAATAATGATGCTGCTTCGGCCGGCGCTCTTATTTCCATTGCATGCGATAGCATTTACATGGCTCCGGGAGCCAATATTGGTGCAGCTACTGTAGTTACCACTGATGGGACCGCAGCACCAGACAAATATCAATCTTATATGCGCAGTACTATGCGATCTATTGCCGAGGAAAAAGGACGGGACCCCAAAATTGCTGAGGCCATGGTAGATCAAAGTATAGCCATTGACAGCGTCACCAAAGAAGGTCAGGTTATTACATTTTCCACTTCTGAAGCTATAAAGTATGGTTTCTGTGAGGCTAAAGTGGGATCGATAGAAGAAGTACTGGAAAGAAATGAAATACGTGATTATGAACTCACTACCTATACACTATCTTCTTCAGAAAAGATCATTGCGGTATTTCTAAACCCGTTTATTAGTGGTATTCTTATTCTGGTAATCATAGGGGGCATTTGGTTTGAGTTGCAAACTCCCGGGGTGGGATTTCCCATAGCTGCAGCCATCCTTGCCGCTATACTCTACTTTGTGCCGTATTATATGAATGGGCTAGCTGAAAATTGGGAGATCATCGCTTTCTTTTTGGGGATAATACTGATTGCTGTTGAGGTATTTGTGATCCCGGGCTTTGGAGTGGCGGGAATATTGGGAATAACATTGACCATAGGCTCGCTCATATTGGTTATGGTTAATAATGACACTTTCGATTTCTCATTCGTGCCGTTTTCATCCATATTGACAGCTGTGGTGGTAGTAATCACCGCAATGGCAGGGAGTGTGGTCTTATTTATTGTAGCCGGAGCGAGTTTTGCAACTACCAAGGCATTTTCAAGATTCACTCTATCGGACACCATGCAGAAAGAGGAAGGTTACACATCCAGCTTTTACAAAGATGACCTGGTGGGTAAAGAAGGAATCGCCAAAACCATCTTAAGGCCTAGTGGAAAAATAATGATTGATGGCGAACTGTACGATGCGTATACCCGCGGAGATTATTTAAATAAGGGGGATAAAGTTATTGTGACAAGCGCTGAAGGCACATCTTTAAAAGTAAAGCCGGCATAATGACAAAAATTTTAGGCGTTATTCCCGCCAGGTACGCTTCAAGTCGCTTTCCGGGTAAACCTTTGGTGGATATCAAAGGGAAAAGCATGATCCAGCGGGTTTATGAACAGTGCTTAAAAGCCAAATTACTGGATGACGTTATTGTGGCCACGGATGATGCACGCATATTTGAAGCCGTAGTGGCTTTTGCCGGAAAAGCAATCATGACCAGCCCCAGTCACCACAGCGGTACAGATCGGTGTTTTGAAGCGTTTTCCAAACTTAACCCAACTTATCAGTATGTCATTAATATCCAAGGAGATGAACCGGCCATAGATCCCGGACAAATAGATCTTTTGGCAAACTTACTGGATGGGAAAACAGAACTTGCCACACTTGTAAAAGGTTTAGACAATATAGAAGAGCTTCATGATCCAAATGTTGTTAAGGTAGTCTTCGGTGTTAATAATCAAGCGCTACTCTTTAGCCGATCAACTATACCCCATGTCCGGAATACTCCTGAAAATCAATGGCTTAAGCATAACACCTTCTATAAACACATAGGTATTTATGGCTATCGATCAGATGTTCTCACCAGCATTACCAAACTGAAGCCCTCTACCCTGGAGCTTTCAGAATCACTAGAACAACTGAGGTGGCTCCAAAACGGGTATACCATTAAGGTAGCCGAGACTCATCAAGAGTCCATTGGCATAGATACGCCTAAAGACCTTGAGAAGCTAAAAGGGCTTATTTAGACCTTTGAAAAAAATCATTTATCTTATTTTCGCAGTTTCTAAAATTTGAATGTGAGACGCCTGATTACGCTCATTTTTTTTCTTGCCCCGCTCCTGCTTTCGGCTCAGTTTCGTACCGGTGGAAAGCAGATCATTAGCATTGATTACATGCAGGGATCCATTTTTGAACATAAAGAACAAATATCCCATCTCATAACTGAACATCCGTGGGGAGTAAGACTGGTCTTAAATCAAAAAACCGACGGCTCAAAACCCTGGCATACCCGGTACAATTATCCTGATATCGGGTTGACTGCGGTCTATATCAATTACAATAATGAAGTATTAGGTAGTACATTTTCCCTTATCCCTCATTATCAGTTCTATTTGACCCGTAATAAAGAGAAGCCTGGTCAATTTGCCTATAAAATCGGGTTTGGTTTAGCCTACAATAGTGAGAAATATGACCGGGAGACAAACAATAAGAATAATGTACTAAGTACGGACCTCAGCGCAGGTGTACTATTTGAGCTGTTGTATCAATACAAG
>JBCDHA010000442.1:0-3897 GCA_038750705.1 Bacteroidota bacterium | reverse complement strand
GCCACACTGCTTAAAGTATGGACATTACGCGGGGGTATCAACCTGTTTACCTATGACGCTACGGGCACTATCGACGATCAACGGGTTACCAACCAAGCTATACTCTGGAATGGAAATATCAATTCTAATATTAAACTTCAGAAAGATTGGGTAATAGATATATTTGGTTTCTACAGAGCTCCCAGACAAACATTGCAAGGCGTAAATCCTTCATTTTCCATCTTTAGTATGGGTATACGTAAGCAAATCTGGGAGAAGCGCGGCAGTATTGGATTGAGAATTGTAGAACCCTTCTTTCCTGATAAATCATTTGGCAGCGAACTTTCAGGTGACACCTTTTTCCAAGAAAGTGAAACACTCATCCCCTTCAGATCCTTTGGCATTAATTTTAGCTACAAATTTGGCAAACTCGACTTCAAGCAACGCCAGCGCAGAAGTAAAATTCGCAACGACGATGTAGAGCGTAGCGGAGACAGCCAGGGGCAATTCTAGTCATTCAAATCGTAGGTTTTAAGCAGAATTTTGGTTAAATTATTTGAACAATCAGGTTCATTTAATCAAAATTCAATATGAAAAATTATGCCATAGCTGTAGTGTTCAGCGTGTTGTGCTTTATCTCGTATGGCCAGACCACCTGGGTGGTAGATCCTGCCCATAGTTCAGTGCAATTTGAAGTATCTCATATGACAGTATCCTCAGTTACAGGGGCCTTTACCGGTTTTACAGGAAGCGTGTCCAGCACAGAAGAGAATTTTCAAAACGCTAAAATCAATGCATCAATTGATGCGAACACTGTGAATACCAACAATTTAGAAAGAGATAAACACCTGAAAGAAGATGATTTTTTTAATACTACCGCCTTTCCGAATATCAGCTTTATAAGTTCGGTTTTTAAGAAAAACACAGATGGCACATATACCATTCAAGGCGATTTAACAATAAGAGATGTAACAAAACCCATATCACTCTCAGCCACCTTCGGCGGACTGGTATCCATCAACGGAAAACAAAAAGCAGGTTTTGCCGCCAAGGGAAAAATAAACCGATTTGATTACGGACTAAAGTGGGATGATGTGTTGGATAGCGGAGGACTGATTGTAGGTGAAACTGTCGATATTGTTTTGAACATAGAGCTAGTCAAACAATAAAGAGGAGAAAGCATTTTATCAACGGAAATTAATGAAGCATTATTTTCATGCACCGAAAAAATATATTAAAATTGACAATTCTAAAACTAACCTTAAAAAACTATGAAGTTTAGATTTGCAGGATTGTTGTCGTTGACCCTTCTTACGGGTATGTACTCATGTGGTCCTAAAAGTACGGAGGAGGATTCTTCTCCTGAAGAATTTTCACAGGCTAACGAGCAATTAAAAGAAAGCATTCAGGAAGTAGTTTATGAAATTCCATCTCCATCGGAAATACCTTTTCTGCTGGAGGCTACAGGTGCGGAGTTCAATGAAGCGCTGATCAATGATAACAACAAAGCAGAGGGATACTCCTCAAGAAATGATGTGGCCGCGCTGAATCTGGGTGTATTTGCAGCGGATGTCGGCTACCTGGTTTCATATGACAAGGTACAAGAAGCACTTACCTACATGAGTTCCTCTAAAAAATTAGCAGACAATCTGGGGGTTACGGGTTCATTCGACACGGAACTTATTAAGCGCTTTGAAGCCAACTTATCCCGCAAAGATTCGCTGGCCTATCTACTTAACGAGACCATAAATAAAACAGACAAATATTTAAAAGATGACAATAGAAGTAAGCTGGCTTCGCTTATAATTTCAGGAAGTTTTATTGAAGGGCTATACATTTCAACCGAGCTCATAGAAACATATCCTAAAGACATACTACCCGAAGATAGTCGAAATCTGGTTTTGACACCATTGATTCGGGTGGTTCTGGAACAGGAAAAATCGGTAAAGGATCTTACGGCAATGCTTGAGAGTATTGATCAAACAGAACCTGTAAACGGCCTGGTCACTGACCTTAAAGATCTGAGTGCAAAATACGCCTCTTTAAATATTGAAGATCAGATAAAAAACAATCGAGCAGACCTTGTTCTGTCAGATCAAACCTTATCTGAAATAACAGCAAAGGTTGCTGAAATTCGGTCAAGGATAATCGAGTAAGCAATTGTCAGAAAGAATTTAGAAAGGGGCGGTTATTTCCGCTCCTTTTTTATTTAATAATGGCGTATCTTATTCGCTATAAAACATACTAAATGAGTGAACCGCTATTAAAGGCCATCATCCAGCTTTTTGCCATTGTCGCCAAAGAGGATGCCGTCACTGAACAGGAAAGAAAGCAGATCAAAGCTTTTTTGAATGACCACCTTAATAAAAACTCGGTAGAAAGATACTTGACCGAATTTGATTTGTATTGTGACACAATAATAAATGTCAGTGATCTGGAAGAAGAGCGTAAGCGCATAGCTGATATCTGTAGTGAAATCAACAGAGAACTAACGCAAAAACAGAAAATAGTTATCATTTTGGAGTTAGTGGGTATCATACTCGCTGATGGCCACATTTCTGACAGAGAGCAAGAACTTGTCAAGTCTATAGGACAATCCTTTAACATTTCCGAAAAGGAAATTGAATTGATAGAAACATTCGTAATCGGTAAAGAACCAAATTCATTTGATCATGCCGAGGTTTTGATAATTGACGGTTCTCAGCAAAAGTTGAAATCCGTTAAGCACTTAACACGTGAGGGTATGTCAGGTTTTGTAGCGTTACTTCATTTGAGTAAGGCCGATGCCTACTTTATAAAGTACTTTGGTAATGAAAACGTTTATCTAAATGGTGTAGCTCTCAAGAAAGAGAAAATTGCTGTGTTTGCCACCGGTTCTACCCTAAGAGTTGATAAGGTGAACCCCGTATATTTCGGTGATGTTGTGGGTCAATTTATTACCAGGTCGGATGATCAGTCCGGTACGTTTGAAGCAAAAAATATATCCTTTCGCTTCAAAAACGGTAAACTAGGCCTTCGCGATGTGAGCATTCTGGAAGAATCCGGCAAGCTCATAGGTTTAATGGGAGCTTCGGGTGCCGGCAAATCCACGCTTTTACATGTGCTCAACGGTACTGAAGCACCTACGGAAGGGCAAGTTCTAATTAATGGTATTGATATTCATAAGGAGCCTGAAAAAGTTGAAGGGGTTATAGGCTTTGTTCCGCAGGATGACCTGCTAATTGAAGAGCTTACCGTATATCAAAATTTATATTATGCTGCGCGGCTTTGTTTCGATCATCTAAGTATAGATGAGGTAGAGAGTTTGGTGGTAAAGACGCTTGACAATCTAGGTCTTTCAGAAACTCGGGATTTAAAGGTGGGATCGCCGCTTGAAAAGACGATTAGCGGTGGCCAGCGTAAAAGACTTAACATCGGACTGGAGTTACTGAGAGAGCCGAGTGTTTTATTTGTTGATGAGCCCACGTCAGGATTGTCTTCAAGAGATTCTGAAAACATTATGGACCTCCTCAAAGAGCTGTCTTTAAAAGGTAAATTGATCTTTGTTGTTATACATCAGCCGTCGTCAGACATCTTCAAAATGTTTGATAAGTTGGTGATACTCGATACCGGTGGGTATCAGATTTATTATGGCAATCCTGTAGAAGCCGTTGTATATTTCAAAGAAACTATAAATTTAATAAATAGCGATACAGGAGAATGCCCCGAATGTGGTAACGTAAATCCTGAACAAATCTTTAATATAATTGAAACTCGTGTAGTTAATGAGTATGGTAATTTTACCAATGATAGAAAAATATCACCGGAGCACTGGAACCAGTTTTACAAGAAAAAAGCAGAACTGACTTCTATTAAAACCGTTACCGAAGCGCCTCATTCTACACTTAACATCCCCAGCCGACTCAAGCAGCTCAAACT
>JBCDHA010000441.1:0-3899 GCA_038750705.1 Bacteroidota bacterium | reverse complement strand
GATTGTAGTATTGGGTGAGGATGAAGAAGCTAATGTAACCAGCGTAGAAATGAGCGTTAGCAAACTCGACGCAAAAACTATTCAAAAGATCCCGGCATTTCTTGGTGAAGTAGATGTGTTAAGGAGTATTCAACTTCTTCCGGGAGTAAGCTCTGTAGGAGAGGGATCATCCGGCTTTAACGTACGTGGTGGCAATGTAGGACAAAACCTCGTACTGTTAGATGATGCACCGGTTTATAATTCTTCCCATCTGTTCGGTTTTTTTTCAGTGTTTAATCCGGATGCTGTCAAAGATGTTAAACTAATTAAGGGAGGAGTGCCGGCGAATTACGGAGGTCGCTTGTCCTCTATTTTAGATGTGAGAATGAAAGAAGGAAATTCCAAAAAGCTGGAAACTTCCGGTGGCGTGGGCACGGTATTTAGCAGGCTTGCCGTACAGGGACCCCTTAAAAAAGACAAAGCCAGCTTTTTGGTTGCCGGCCGCAGGTCTTACATTGATATTTTGGCTGCGCCTTTCACAGGTGACGCTACACTTTACTTTTACGATCTTACCACCAAGGTAAATTATAATTTAAACGAGAAGAATCGTTTGTTTTTATCGGGCTATTTTGGAAGAGATGTTTTTCGTTTTGATGAAAGACAGGGGTTTGATTGGGGTAGCTTAACAGGAACGCTTCGGTGGAACCATTTATTCAACGATAGGCTATTCTCTAATTTTTCTTTCTTTGTTTCTACTTATGACTACGGTTTTGCATTTGGTGAAAATGATTTAGATAAGTTCGATTGGGAATCGCGAATTCTAACCTACACGTTCAAGCCCTATTTCAACTACTTCATAAATACGAACAACGAGTTACTAATAGGAGGAGAGTCTACACTTTACGATTTTAAACCTGCCGAGGCGGTAGCCGTTTCCGATGGCCTGGTAACTGATATTAGCCTTGATGAAAAGTGGTCGATTGAGAATGCTTTATATATCGATAACACTCAAAAAGTAAATAACAAGCTAACACTGAAATATGGTCTTCGCTTTTCATCTTTTCACTACTTCGGCGTCGACTCAGTGTACAACTATGAAACTATAGAGTCTGGCTTTAGGCAGCAACAAACATTTTTTAGAAGCTTCGACAATAATGAAATTATTAAAAGCTATCATACCTGGGAGCCGCGGGCTTCTGTTAAATATCAAATAGGGAAAGGCTCGGTTAAGGCCAGTTACATGCGAACTGCTCAGTACATACATTTGGTTTCAAATACAGCGGCTTCTACGCCTATTGATGTATGGACACCCAGCACCAATAACATTGAACCACAAATAGGTGACCAATGGGCTCTCGGTTATTTCAGAAATTTTAGTCGCGGTAATGATATTGAAGCTTCTATTGAGGGGTATTACAGAGATAATAGAAACCAGATTGAATATGTGCGTGGCGCTGATATTTTCTTAAATGAATTTTTAGAAGGAGAACTGATAGCCGGGGATGGCAGGGCATATGGGTTGGAGTTTAGCGTAAAGAAAAATAAAGGTGATTTAACAGGGTGGGTAAGTTATACCTTAGGCAGATCAGAACTTAAAGTAGATGGCATCAATAGAAATGAATGGTACCCCACACGTTTTGATCAAACACATAATCTCAAAGTTTTTGGAAATTATCAACTGAATGATCGAACATCGTTCTCGGCTAATTTCACCTATGTAAGCGGTGCACCGGTTACTGCGCCCACACTGCGTTTTGTTCAACAGGGCTTGGTTGCGGGTTATGATCCTTTGGAGTCCAGAAACAACTTAAGAATTCCTGCTACCCATAGACTGGATTTGTCTATGATCATCCAAATGAAGCGCATTAAAAAAGGGAAAGAAAGAAAAAATAAAGACGAATTGGTGCTGTCCTTGTATAATGTTTATGGAAGAAGGAATCCGTTCTCTGTCTTTTTCTCTCAAGACCAGGGAGCGGTGAATCTGGGTAGTCCCGTAGAGACAGAAGCTACTCGCTTTTCAATAGTAGGAGCGCCTGTACCATCCATTTCATATAACTTCAAATTTTAGAGATTATGAAGCGATTATTAGTAATTATAGCTCTGGCGTCCGGTTTACTGGGTTGTGAAGATCCGATTGATGTCACATTGGAAGAAGCGGAGCCTGTACTGGTGGTAGATGCCTGGATAAACAATAAACCGGAGTTGCAAATAATAAAACTGTCAATGGCACAGCCGTATTTTGATTCTAGTCTGCCACCTCCTGTGAGTGGTGCTACGGTAGTTGTAAGTAGTTCGGCGGATGAAATATTTACTTTTGTAGAGGGAAATACACCCGGCGACTACGTTTGGGATCCATCTGCTTCTGTAAATGGCATTGGTGAAATAGGCACTGAATATCAGCTACAAATAGAAGTTAATGATCAAATTTATATTTCAACTTCACAAATTAATCGTGTTCCTTTAATTGACTCAATAAAATTCACCTTTAAAGAGGAACTGAACCAGTTTCAGCCCGAGGGTTACTATGGAGAATTTGTGAGCACTGATCCACGTGGAGAAGGAGATACGTACTGGATAAAAACTTTTAAGAACGGAATCTATCAAAACCGTCCGTTTGATCTTACCATAGCTTATGATGCAGGTTTTAGCCAGGGAGGACTTATTGACGGGGTAGTATTTATTCAGCCCCTACAGGATTCTGTAAATCCACTTAACGAAGATTTAGATGAGATAGTGCCTTATGAAATAGGTGATTCACTCTATGTTGAGATCCATTCAATAACGAATGATGCATTTTTCTTTTTACAGGAATTACAGATTCAGACGCAACGCGATGGCGGTTTTGATGAGATATTTGCTGAACCATTTGAAAACGTACCTTCTAACATCGTCAATGTAGATGAAAACGGGGAAGGTATTATTGGCTATTTCAACGTGGCAGCGGTATCTGCCAACGGTAAAAAGCTGACGGAGTGACGCCGGAAACAACAAAATCTCTACACTCAATGGTGTTAGTGCATTGATCCCTTAATCGCATCAAATTGTATCATTAACGCTGAATGGTCATAGCATTTAATATAAAAATTCGTGTATTAATTATCCCTTTTCCTTATTTTCTAAGTGTTTATGCGTAGTATAAATTACGTGTCTTCCGGTATTTCTTTTTACATTTTATCAAACGATTTTTGATAGTATAAATGGTAAACAATGAGTTAATGAAGTCTATAGGTTTAATTGTGGTGCTGGCTATTCTTTTATCATCTTGCTATCCGTACACATGTGCTACGTATACTAAAGAGGTATCTAAGGAAAAATCAGAAAGGGCTGTTTAGCTAAAAACTAAGATAAAAAATAAAGTTTGGTTAAGTTGAAGTAGTTAAAGTAAGGGCTCTGAAAAGAGTCCTTTTTTTGTTGCAAAATGTAGTGTTTCCAGGTAAGAAGTTAGATGCAAGGATTTGTATAAGTGCTAAAAAGTAAAGGCTTCCCTAAGGAAGCCCTTTACTCAATCTAACCCCAAACATCCAACAACACTAACTCAAAAATTTTGCTAAACAACTGCTCTCTACACGTTTCTCCCCTAGTTGTTTCTTCCCCCTCTTTCTCTCTTTTTGATGATACAAAGTTGGGCACGGTGCAGCAAAGGTATTTAAGTTGTAACACGTAAATTATAAAATAAGTGTATCCCTTATTTGAGTCTATTATTTGTTAACTTTTATGGTATTGGACATTTTATAGCCTAATAGTATGAGAACCGCACTGTTTTGTTTACTCTTTTTTGTTATATATGATAGCAAAGCTCAACAGATTATAGTTGGAGTATTCGAAAATGAACCGTTGATGATCGTTCGATCAGACGGTACCTATGCAGGTCTGTGTGTGGATATGCTTAAAAACATAGCAGATAAACACAATTTAACGCT
>JBCDHA010000440.1:0-3925 GCA_038750705.1 Bacteroidota bacterium | reverse complement strand
TTTAGAAAAAAATTCGCCATGTTTTTCTCTTCAAACAGGTACTTAGATGGGTCCTCACCCGTAAACTCCTTAAAGTCTTTTATGAAATGGCTTTGATCAAAAAAACCGCTATCCAAGGCAATCTGTATCCAGCTATTATCTGCGTTCTGAATGAGTCTGAAAATGTGGGCAAACCGAACAATACGGCAATATTTCTTAGGAGTAAGACCTACGGATTTTTTAAAAATCCGGGCAAACTGCCTCTCCGATAACGCAACAACATCTGACAGCTCTTCGATACTGACCAGACCTCTTTGGTGTAAAACGAGGTCAATGGCCCGTTCCAGTTTAGTGACCTCATAACTCCGGGAAACACAATTCAGTAAATAGGCCTGGATCTTTTCAACGCTTTCTTGTACGTTACCATATTGGTCAGCAATTTTCACCAGGTCAAGCGCCCTGCCTGCAAGCGCTGATTCTAACTCTACTACCTTGTCAACCAAAGAACTCATCTCTAACCCAAATAAATAATACAAACCCGCAGGCTTGAATTTTATGCCGATCATTCGGGATGAGCCCGTATTCTCCAGATAAAAGTGTTTGGTTATTTGTCCGGCGAGTAGATATTTACTCTGTGTACGCCATATACCGTCAATATTTATTCTATACGGATCTTTTAAATGAAAAATAACCTCGGGGTAGCCGTCAGGAATAATTTTTTGAGATGAAATTTCCGTACTACCCTCACTATCGATGTACCACAGCTCTTGGATAAACGGTTCTATAGGCGCTGAAACTTTGATGAATTCAAATATCATTTACTCATATTACCTGTATGAATCGGTCAAATTAAGTCAGAATTAATCTATTTTCATTAAAAGCTTACATGCAGGCCAAACCCTGGTTACAATAAGCTCAGCTATTGTTATCCAACATCGTATAAAATTTATTAAAATGGACGATGTAACACGATTTCGCACTTTTATGGTTAATTATGACCTGGATGAAGAAAAAATAGCTCAAATAACCGGGTATTCTGTAGAGCATGTGAAAGAAATATTAGAACCTGGCAAATCTCTCCCAAGATGGTTGAAGCTGGTACTACATGTATGGGAAAAGGCAGAAGAAGAAAAAGTAGAGCATTTTCTGTAAAGAGCTCAAGTTTTTTTGCGTCTGTGGCGATCCGAGCCTTTCCATAATCAATTATTACTAGTATCCGACTAAATTTTGTAAACAAGAAAAAAGTGTCTTTAAGGCGTCCGAGAAAATATTTTGCTTCGAAGCTCAAAATTACCCCACCCTAAAGAGAGTAACTAAGAACTGCCCTTTAGGGAATTTAAAGGGTGTTTTTAGCGAATGATTCCAAATCAAAAAATCTCTTCTCGCACGCCAGTAATCAATTATGCACTTTTATGACTTTTTAGATCTGCGTTTATCTTAATTCTTTTGACTTGTACTGCACCCTATTGAGGCGGACATGCAAGTTCTGCTCCTCCCTGCTATCTTCCTTTTTTTGCTCCTACATCTTTATACAGTCATTGCGGTATTGATATATATGGTATTGAGAAATGTTTGGGGTCACCTGGGCTACGAATTGTTCCCGAAAAGTTTAACTGGTGGGATGTTTTAATCAGTACCTCCGGCAAAAAGTATAAAGAAAAGTTTTGGGAGGTCAGTCAAAGACATGCCCGTAAGAAAGAGTAACCTGACCTGCGCTCATGGGTTTTTGGTGGTAATTATCGGCCACCTAAAACTTATTTTAAATGCTTTAACATGGTAATGGCCGTTCCGCTTTCCTCGAAGTGTACATATCCATTTCTAAGGTAAAACTCAATAGCGGGGCTTAGTTTATCCACGCTTAAGGAAAGCGCCTTGACTCCTATTTGCTGGTACTCACTTTCGATCTGGCTTAATAACTTTGTCCCAGTGCCGCTATTTCTGTGGCCTTCTTTAATAGCCATAGTGATTTCCGGGATCTCGCTATCCACATAGCCATAGCCTTTATCATCTGCCTGAAATTTTCTTCCCCAAATCGCTCCGATCAATTCCTTACCCTGATTGACGACAATAGCTATGTCTGCCGGGTCTGAACCCCAATTTTCCACGTACTTCTTTAACTCAGGTGTATGAATAATTGACCTCGGAAATTTAGGTTTACCTTCCGCCACAAATAACGCCTCGTAAAGCATCTCTTCTAAAAATTGGTATTCCGGTCTTTTTATTCGTCTGTAGGTTATTTTCATTAGGTAGATTCGATTTTGTTTATAGGTACGATAAGGCAAATAAAGCTCTGGTGCCGGATATAGGTAAACAATCCTATGATAAATTACTTGTTAATGCAGTACTTAAAACAAACGCTTCCAAATATTAGATCGCTCAACTCATGGGTCCGGATTAACGTACACATTCTTTTCAAACGGAACATACACGGCAGATTACGTAGCTCGTGTCGTCAGTGGAATACTCGTCTCCACGATGGAGGTAAGTGAGACCGGGTCCTACGAAATTGAAGAAAACATTGTCTTCATTTATCCGGATGAATGGTCAGGAGTTGTTAAATTCAGTACGCAACCCGAACAGCCGATAAGCAATGATGGTGAACTTGAAGACAGAAGCTATCAATGGGCTGCCTATGGAGATAACTTATTACTTTATGGGGTTTGTGGTGATTTTCAGATTGACTTGGGATGTGGAGGAAATAATCTATTCCTTACCGGTTTTCAAAAGAAAAACTAAAAGGATGGCCTAACTTTAAACTATTACTAGTGTCCGACTAAATTTTTTGAACAAGAAAAAATGCCTTTGAAGCGTCCGAGAAAAGTTTTTTCCTCAAAGCTGATAACTACCCCCACCCGCCAAATGGCGGGAGTAATTAAGAACTGCCCTTCAGGGAATTTAAAGGGTGTTTTTAGCGAATGATTTCAAATAAAAAAACTTTTCTCGGACGCCAGTAAACTACTATGAAAAGTAAAGCCCAAATTTTTGCCTTTGGCTTTTGGTTACTTGCTATACATCTGAATTCCTTCTGTAGCGGCCAAAACAAGACAAATACCGGATCCATGTCAGATGTTAATATAAAAACAGAGGTTGACCCTAAGTACATTTACGACTATGAGGGGACTAAATTTATCCCTCCGGCCGGTAAGACCTTGCTTGTAATGGGACAGACGGTAGAAGCTATTAACGAATACATGCAAAGCTTCCCTGAAAAACCTGTTCCCGGAGGATGGTCAGCATATTGGGCTATCAGTGAGTTTGTAGGGGTAACCAAGCCACATAAGAACACTACACAGAGTACGCAAAACCACCAGATGCTTATAGACAAGTTTCCAAATACAGCATTACACAGCGCTATGTGGATGGTGGGAACATGGGGCGTGGCAAAGAAAACGATAGCCGGGAACTACGACAAAGTAATAAAGCAGTATAGTAAATGGGCAAAAAAAATTGATCGACCCATTTACTTAAGGATAGGATATGAATTTGACGGACCACACAATGAATTAGAACCTAAGGAATACGTCAAAGCATATCGTCATATTGTAGACCTAATGCGCAGCCAGGGCGTGGATAACATAGCTTATGTCTGGCATTCTTATGCTTCCAAACCTTATAAGGACTATGCATTATCTGATTGGTACCCCGGTGATGAGTATGTCGACTGGGTGGGTATATCCGTATTCTACCAACCGTATTCCGGAGACGACCTCAACCCGGAGGGCAATGCAGCGCTTGATTTTGCCATAGCACATAAAAAACCGGTCATGATAGCCGAGTCCAACCCCATCTTTGGAATAGAAAAAGACAATATGAAGGTGTGGGATGATTGGTTTACCAATTTCTTCACCATGACGTATAAGAAGAATATTAGAGCAATATGCTTCATTAACGAAGACTGGACGCGATTGACCATAGCCGGTCTGGACGAATGGAAAGATGCCCGACT
>JBCDHA010000439.1:0-3932 GCA_038750705.1 Bacteroidota bacterium | reverse complement strand
CGGAAACATTCTAAATTATGTAGCTCCATATAAAAAGGTGAAGCTTAAAAAAGTAAAGCTCGGACCTGTAAGAGAGTTTATAGCTACAAAGGGACAAGAATATGTAGTGGGCGATGACCCCAGAAATCCTGGTAAGCAAAAGGTATTTTCAGCCGCACCCATCATCGATAAAGACGAAACCATTGCTTACATCTATGTCGTATTGGCAAGTGAGGAATATGAGTCAGCTTCTGAATATGTGCTGAACAGTTATTTTCTCAAACTCGGTGGGCGAACTATGTTAATTACGCTGATCTCCTCTTTGATTATCGGGTCAATAGCCATATGGCTAATAATGAAAAACCTTAATCGGATTATTACCACAGTAAAAAACTTTCAGAAAGGTGAAATGAGCGCTCGGATCGAAGTAAATGAAGGTGGGGGCATTAACGACCTCGCCGTTGCTTTTAATGAAATGGCCGACACCATCGTAGGTAACATTGAAAATCTCAAATCAATGGAGAACTTAAGAAGAGAACTGGTTGGAAACGTTTCTCATGATCTCAGAACTCCACTTGCTGTCATTCATGGGTACATTGAGACGCTGATGATTAAGCGTACGTCCTTATCAGAGGAGGACCGGGAAAAATACCTGAAAATTATTCTTGAAAGTACTGAAAAGCTTAAGAAACTGGTTGAAGAACTTTTTGAGCTTTCTAAACTCGAAGCCAAACAGGTAACTCCAAAAAAGGAGCCATTCTTTATTCAGGAGCTTATCAATGACTTAATACAAAAGTTTGAAATTCTGGCAAGTGAAAAAAAGATCAAGCTTAAAACATCAACCCTACCAAATAAGGCTCTTGTCAAAGCAGACATATCCCTGATTGAGCGTGTACTCCAAAATCTTATTGATAACGCATTAAAATTTACCCCTCATTATGGTGAAATTTCAATAGATATTGATCACACGGATCAATTCGTTGAGATCAAAGTTTCGGACAATGGGCCGGGTATTCCAAAAGAGCAAATCCCGTTTATTTTCGACCGCTATCATATAGGCGATAAACGGATAAGCCTGGATAACAATAATACAGGCCTGGGTCTGGCCATAGTTAAGAAAATATTAGAAATTCATAATGTGACCATTAAACTGTCCAGTAAACTAAATAATGGCACTACCTTTTCTTTTCAATTACCGCAGTATGAAAATGCTTAGAACTCTCACTGCTTTTGCTGTGGTTATTCTTTCCTCATGTATTGGTACGGACATGGTTGAGGATCAAATAGCACAAATTTCTATTACTGTACCCCCTGATGTTCCCTTTGTAAATAATGTGGTTTCCAAGGTTGAGGGGCAGGAGCTCAATCTTACCCTTACAGCTTTAAATGATAAGGGACACTCCTTCGCAACGGAAGGCGTGTGGTTTTCAGCGGATGAAAGCATTGTTAAGGTGGATGATACCGGAAAGGCTACAGCCGTACGGTCTGGTAGCACCCTACTTACAGCATCCGCATTGGGAGTTCAGAGTGATCCCATTCGTTTTACTGTAGTTTCCGATGACGTATCAATAGCGCTGATCGAGATTACCGCAGATACCAGCGTTGTAGCTATTAATGGGCAATTACAGTTGATAGCTACAGCGCTTACTGCTACCGGCAGTGAAATAACGGAAGCCGAAATTGGATGGAGAAGCTTAAATGAGGGGCTGGCAACAGTAAATACTGAGGGGTTGATTACGGGTATAAGTCAAGGAGTAGTAGATATTGAAGCCAGTTCGGATAATATTATTGCCACTTTCCAAATTACAGTTGGAGGTGCACAATCGCGTGGAGGACAGTTTGAACCACTAAATGGATATAACACCTCTGGCGGCGTTTCGGTAGTTATGGGTGCGGAAGTTCTGCGCGTAGATCTTGCCGATAACTTCAGAAGTTCCAATGGGCCGGGCCTATACGTTTACCTATCAAACAATCGGACAGCAGTCAGCGGAGGTATTGAGTTAGGAAAATTAACCTCTACTTCCGGAGCCAGCTCTTACGCCACGCCCAGCGGAATAGGGATTGATGATTTCAATTATGTAATCATTTACTGTAAGCCGTTCGGTGCCGGATTTGGAACGGCCTTATTGGACTGAGTAAAATTTCTAAGAATGAAAAAACTATTGCTTCTTTTACTCTTGTGCCTAAGTTTTAATTCTGTACGGTCTCAAAACCCATGGAATAAGAAGAAAAATGAAGGTTTTTTTAAATTAGATCAGACGGTTATAATTTCTGATGACTTTTACACACCGGAGAAAAACATCAGTGATATTACTACTACCGGCGTCTATATTACCAGTATTTACGGAGAATACGGTATCAGCGACAAATTTACCGGCGTCCTCTACTTTCCGTTCTTTTTCAGAAGTACGCTCAATGAGCAAGAGTTTTCCCAATCTGGTGTGGTAGAAGATGGTGATGAATTGAACAGCATTGGAGATGTTTCAATGGGGTTGCAGTATCAAATTTTCAAGAAAGGAAATTTTTCGTTGAGTTCCAGTTTAATCTTAGGAATCCCCTTGGGCGAGGACATGGGTGGCGATACCGAGCTTTTACAAAGCGGAGATGGAGAGTTCAATCAGTTGGTGAGATTGCACGGAGGTTACTCCTTTTATCCAAAACCTCTTTATATAGCCCTTGGCGTTGGTTTTAATAATAGAACTCAAGGATTTTCTGATGAATTTCATCTGAGCTTTGAGGCGGGTTACACTGTTAATGAAAAGCTTAACATGGCACTCAAATTATATAACCTAAGTTCTTTTCAAAATGGCGATGCCTCTGAAAGTCAGACCGGAATATTCTCCAACAATTTGGAATACTTATCTATTGGCCCTGAAATAAGTTATAGTTTCAGTGAAACGTTTGGTGTAACCGGCGCAATATTCGGCGCTTTCAGTGGCAGAAATATTCTAGCCAGCCCGTCAATTTCAGTTGGCGCTTTCGTAAAATTATAAATGCGAGAATGAATTAGATGTTCAGGTTTATCGCTCCTAACAGTCATTGTAAGATTTTACCGTACACGATAACGTTTAAAACACTGCTTATTAGGAAGATCCATCGGATGAATCTCCAATTTAATACGCGGTAATCTGGCTGTTTTGCCCATATTTTTATTCATCCGATGGTTTGATTCCGGTTTTTGTCGTGTGCTGAGGTAAGATTCGGGTAAGGTTCAATTCTTTCATTGACTTTTAGTATAAATTTATTATTATGCATAGTAATCATAATCCCCTTCTAAGACGGCTATGCATTCGAGTTTCCCTGGTTTCGAATATGATATATTTGTAAGCTACCGGCATAACGATAATCGATATGATGGATGGGTAAGTGAGTTTGTTGAAAAATTAAGACAGGAATTAAACGCCACATTCAAAGACAAGCTCACCGTATATTTTGACCAAAACTACGAAGATGGTTTACTGGAAACTCATGATGTAGGTGAGAGTATTCAAAGAAAAATTAAATCCGTTATATTCATCCCCATTGTTTCTCAAACGTATTGCGATACCAAATCATTTGCCTGGCAACAGGAGTTCTTAGTATTCAAGAAAGAGTCCCTGAATGATAGTATCGGGATGAATGTTACGCTGCCAAATGGTAATGTAGCAAGTCGAATTCTACCCGTTAAAATTCATGAAATCGACCATGCAGATATAAGGCTACTCGAAAAAGAATTATCAGGAGCATTGCGTTCAATTGACTTTGTCTATACGGAATCAGGCGTTAACAGGCCATTAAGACCCGTAGATGATGACCTAAATAAGGGCACCAGAAAACTGCTTTATAGAAATCAGATCAATAAAGTCGCTAATGCAATAAAAGAAATTGTTTTAGGGATGAAAACCAAAGAAGAGCCCACGGCCGGTCCGTCCGAAACCTTCACTCAGGCACAACCTGTTTCTAATTCCTCCATT
>JBCDHA010000438.1:0-3941 GCA_038750705.1 Bacteroidota bacterium | reverse complement strand
GACCATTTACACTGACACCAAGTACCGAATAGGTACCATCATGATGTGTAGAGTGGGCTACTTCAACCTGACCGGACACAAGTGAGGTTATCTCATCAGCTATCTTATTGTTGAAATCCTTGGCTATACTTTGAGCGATCGATTCCCCGTATTTATCAACAATATGGAAGAAATAAGGAGGAGTATAAGGAGATAAATCAGGGTCAAAAATATATTGATTACGACTTGACCCATAGTTGATTACATCCCAAAGTGCCTCATGCACATGCACCTGACCTTTCGCCAGTACCTCTTCTTCATTATCACCAACCTCCGCTTCTCTGGTTACTGAACCTTCCAGCAAGGCATTTTCCGGAGTAAAATCAAAAGCATTGGAATATAGTGTATAGGTTATAGAAAATGTCGGTGGATCAGGAGCCACCGGTGACATATCCGCTGTCACCTCATAGTCAAAATAGTTCAAAAGAGGACATGACAGGTTTTTTCTATTGGCTTCGGGGTTATTAAAAAATTCCCTTGCTATTACCGCTATAAGATCATCAATTGCCAGATCGGCATCACCACCAGGATCGTTGGTGGCATAATCCGTTTTTACACTACTGCCTAACTCCATGTCATCACATAGCAGGTTGAAATAAAACGCTCCCCCTTCCTCAACGATCTCGTAATTTTCCTTGCAAACGCCATTGATAATGATAGTCTCAATGCTTTCTTTAACCTCGGCCTCGCTTTCAAATAAGGGAGAAACCAGCAAGGTATTCGCGGCATCATCTTTTACTTGTGCTTTAAAGTGATCGCCATCGGGTACGATCTCAAAATTATTGCGAAACATCAGCGTATCGGGAGACCGTTCTTCTATACCTGTCAATAAGGAAACCCTTTTTTCAAGTCCTGAGATATTGTCTATGTGCCAGTTTTCACATAAATCCAGGTAATTAAACCCCTTACCCCTACCTCGACTCAATTCGGGGTAGCTGTTGAGGAACTTAAGCTTATCTTCAATCAATTCAGCGGGGGCTTTGGCGCCGGACACTTTGTAAGAAAGGAGGGCATAATCCGTGAATGTTTCGGCAAACCTGCCCAGCATATGGTCCAGGAATTTATTTCTTCTGGTCTCATATAACTCCTGATCTTCCAGTATTTCCTGCAGCTTAACCAGATGACCCGCTTTGTCTACATATAAAGGATCGGCATTGGGTACCACGTCATAGAGCGGCTGAGCAAAATAGGTCTTATCAATCAGATAATCTCCAAATTGATCTTTTTCTGCATTCATAGAAAATAAGTCTTTAATATGGCTTAACTGAGAGAGATAATTCGCCAGAAGTTGATCGAAGAATAATAGGAAGCCTTTCAGTTGCTTCACTTCCGTTTTGCGGACGATCTTTTCTTGATTGCCGAGCGCTTCTAACCCCGGAATACCGGCTGAACCGACTCCATACACCTGTGGAAACTCCTCCTGCAAACTTGTGTAGTTTTCCAAGTCCTTAAACTCCCCGGTAGGCACGGGTATATCCATTTTTGGATACCTGATTTTTTGAGGCCTTGCGACACTCTCCAGGTCCTGGATCTTATTATAGACCTCTTCCCTTTTCGCATGGTATGGAAGTTGGTCTTTGAAGAAAGTGATTTTTGAATCATCCAGGTTCAGGCGTGGGACGTAATTCTGCTCCATGGCAAGTTCAAGGCACCATTTCACACTTTTTGAAACAATATCATCGCTATTGTCCTGCGGTCTGTTGGCAATTTGAATACTACGTACAGCCAACACACCTTCCACATCCATAATGATCTTTATCAGGTCAGACACATGGATGTACTTCATCCTGTCAGCCTGACTTAGTTCCTCATCATCAATGAATCCATGTTTAAGTTTTGGCCCCTCAAAAACCTTATCGACCGTAAGGCACAAGGTATCATCTATGGTCCCCTTGAAAAGATATGCTCCCGCGTTAAAGTCATTTGACGCAATGTCTTCAACCACCTTAATATCGGTATAATCAGGGTTTTCTTTATTCTCACTGATACACGCTACCGTATACTCTCCATCATTCTCTCCGGATTCCAGTAAGGTAATGACATCATCTTTGTTAATGTCCTCTTCAGGTCGTTGGCTGATGGTGATGGTCTTCTTGGATGATCTTATTTCAGAAACCGAATATTGGTTTGCATTTCTACACTTGTTGAGCATTTCTTCAAGTGTGTAGAAATTGACTTGTGGAGAAAGAAACCTTGATATCTCATGGTAAATATGAGCTTCCACTGTTTCTACATCTGCTCTCGGATCAATTTCGATGTCTGTACACAGTAGTATCTCTTCCACTTTCAACGCATGAAAGCGAAAATAATCGTCACATAGATTTCTATTCTCATGTAATGTGTTGATGACCTCAGTTACGATCTCGTGAATCTTAAGGACTTTTTTTACATACTGTGTCAGTAGACCACTTACCGGATCGTAAATAAAATTGTTAACTGCCTCAATGATCAATGGTAAGCCTGCAATAGCGCTGATCGTTCCGGAGACGTCCTTGTTCCCCTTTAGAATAAATTCATTTTTATTCGTTACAAAGGCATCGAGATTATAATTATCAGGCCTGTTAAAAATCTTAATACTGACGTTGATAATATGGGCCTGAACACTCGTCAGGTTCTCCCAATCTACCTTTTCATCATCCCATCTGGGAAATTCAATTTTGATATTGAATCTAAGTCCCTGTATGTCCGTATCCAGCGGGTGTTCATAAATGACCAGGTCTTCGTCAATGGTATTTGAGTTCAGATCACCATAGGCATCACATGAATCAAATTCTAACAAAATGTCATGTAGCCCTTTAACATAATACCAATCCTGGGTTTCTACGTAAGGGACTTCCTCAAGTGAAAGTTCACTTTTAATATTATTTACATAAATCTTATGTTCAGCATCTGGTGATTTGGTAATCCATGCATTTTTTACACCTGCGTACTTGCAGTCGTCCTCAGTTTCATCTACTACCTCAACATCCATCATCAGTTTTCGGAAGTCGGTCTTAGTCACCGGACAGTTCGGAAGTATTTCGTAAGCAGTATAAAAGTTTTGAATTGCCCTGGGATCACCAATTTGCTGTGTAAGAATGTCTTTGATATCGTAATTAACCCGGAAGCCGAGATCAGTTATCACATAGCTCATAACCTCCAGCATGGTTATTCCGGGATCATGGGTGTTGTAATCCGTCCACAGCTTACTTGATAGCTCCTGAATGTGCCTTATGCCTATCTCACGCAAGGTTTCATATTGCATGCTTTTCAATGGAGGCAGATTTTTTGATAGGGTCAGTGATTCTTCCATTACAACTTATGTCAGGTCTATGTCTGGTTCGGGTTCCGGTAGTTCCGGTTCGAGTGAAGTAATTTCCTCGTGACAAGGGCAATCATCCGCTGTGGCCGTCTGCTCCGCACTTACCACCTCATTATCGGCACAAACACACCCTTCGGCATCAACAGCCATAGGCATTATTTTATGCGTATCTGCCGACCCTAGAATTGAAACTGCCGTAGTAGCTATGGCCTCATCAATATCTTTGTTGGGGTCATTCTCAGGATCCAACGGCACAATGTGAAACATTTTAAAGCAAGAGACATAATCCACATAGGACCGCTCTTCAACAAAATTCAGAATAACAGATTTATGAATTTTACCTCCAAAGGTGATATCTGCCGCACAATCCGTGGACCAGGGTGATAAAAAACCTTTGATTTCCTGTTCTAATTTAGTTTGAAAAAAGCCAATGTCATCGGCCAGGAATTTCACTTCAAACGATACTTTTACTTCCTCATAAATGGGGTTTCTCACATGCACTTCTGCACACATGGGGTTCAATGCGTCAACATAGGTTTTGATATCATCCAACATTGACAAACTCGTCATGGGGCGCAATGGATCTACCGCATTTTTGTTC
>JBCDHA010000437.1:0-3974 GCA_038750705.1 Bacteroidota bacterium | reverse complement strand
TTTTATAAGCCTGAATGGCCCGCTTGTATTTACCTAAGAGCAACAACGAGTCGATCGACTGCACAATCAAAGGTTGACGAAAAACATTTTCATTTTCCATCACTTTTATCTGCTCTTCTTTACTCTTCAGTTCCGTATTCAGCTGTCTTGTCTTAAAAAGAAAATACAAGGCCAAAGTAGTTGTAACAGCCAATAAAGAGAAAGAAATTATGGTGACTTTTGTCAAGGACATATCTGGTCTGGTTAAAAGTTCCTAATCACTCTGATGAATGGATGGAAGTTTATGTTTTACCTTTCTGAAATCCGGAGAAAAATACAAATGAAATCGCATCGTCCATTTTTGTTTATACGTATCGCCATCGGCCAGGTCTTGACCCTGGGAGTACATGAGGCCGGCCGCCACAGTAATCCTGGGATTTAAAATGTACCCAAAAGATGTATGCAATCGCAGATCTTCCATGGGACTGTCAATCACAGGTTTTCCACTTTGCATAATAAGCTCGACTTCAGGTGATACATAGAATGTATTAGAACCTAATTTCGGCTTGTTTAATGGCACCTTAAATTTCAACATATACCGCCATCGGTTTCTAAAAATATAGTCGCTTTCGTCATCGAATCCTTTTGACCAACGGTGTTCAATACGAATACGGTGATACACCATCATCCTGGACATAGGCATAGCAAACAGGTACTGATGCCAAATGCGCCATTCAGGTACTGTGTTTTTCTGTTCAGAAGTACGGTTAGTATTATAATTGATACGTAAAACCCCACCGAGACTTGCATTGAACTTTTTCGAAAATAAGTAGCTAACCGCATGTCGGTTATAGATCTGGGCGACTTGTCCGATAAATGGCGTATCCTCATTTTCTTCCATTCGAAAATGTGTCTGTGCAATCCAGAATAGCCTGTTAGACATACGAATATTTCCATAGGTATTGATCCATAACGCTGTAATCGGCTCTTTGTAATTCGTCTCCCTTGCTTCCTCTTGCGCAACAGCTTCGGCTCCAAGAAATAAAAACAGCAGTACCAGCCCACCAAGCTTTTTTTCACAGAGAAGTTTCATAATTGATCGACACTTTTGTCCTCCTGAATATTGAAAAGCCGGATAATTACCAATGGGTCATTTTCCCGTTTTAATCTGCGTTCAATTTTATCCGTATCTTCTTCTCTTAGCTCCAGCATCCGTTTGTAGGAGTTATCAAGAAGTACTGTCAAACGAGTGGCATTATTACAGCTAAGATCATCGCCTAATTCATTAATGAGGTAAGGGATGAGCACTTCTTCATAAGCGCCTGTTACGCGCTTTTTCACCTCTTCATTCATCAATGTGGCCGTAAAAGGATTCCACACTTCATCGATATATGCCGCTCGAATTTCGTTGCTACGAGTGGGCTGCAGGGCAATCCTATATGAAAGCTGCTTCATTTGGCGAAAACAGTCGGTAAGCAATCTTGCCTGATCCGGCTTTTTAGCAATATCTTGCATAGCCGAGTATTCACTAAGTTCTTTTTTTGCTGACTCTTTTACCTTCAGAAGGACTACCTTAGTTTCACCTGGCACCTCAATTTGAAGGGAATCAACAAGGTGATTTAGGGTGGTTATTTCAAGAATTAATTTCTCTTCTAATGCTGCTAGTTCTCTTTGGCGCTGCTTCTTAGTTAATTTCTCGTTTAGCCTGGATTGTATAGACAAAACACATTCAGCAACATAATCTGATAGTGCATGGATACCTTCAATTCCATTTTTCAGAAAATTATACTCACCAGCTCTTGGCCCGTTGTAAGACTTTATAACTGTACTATCTCCTGATTCATATTCCACTCTGATTTCAGCCGAAAGATCGCCATGCGACCACAATTTGGTCAGCATATTTTCACGCGGAATGTAGGGCAAAATGTCTTTATCGTAAAACTGTGTTACTTCTTTAAGTAATGGCAAGTGCTTTTTAGACAATTCGTCGATTACCGACAGTAGAAAAAGTGCTTCATCGTTCGACAATTTGAGTATGTTAATTTGAGTATTACCCAGCAACTCCCGGGTAATCTCTTCGCTTTTGATAGACGTAGTCTTTATTGAGTTAAGTTGATTTAACTCACTTTTAGTCAATGTTTTATATCCTGTTTTTACCTTAAATTCAGGCATAAATTGAGCTTCACCTAGATCGGAAAATATATTGTCTATTTTTTTATAGTGATTGGCATTTTCCTCCAGAAGTCCGTTTATTTCACCTTTGATTTCAACATAATTACCTGAAGCCAGTCTAAAACTAAGTCTGACAATTTCAAGGTACTTACCGTCCAGGTTTAGGACTTTGAGATCACCTATGCCTGATGTGTTAACATTCAAGGTAATTGTGGAATCACCACTGCTCATCCGTATCTCTTTGAGCTCTCCCTCTGAAAAAAACCATTGTTCTCTAGGACCAGGGGTTTCAACGGAATACAAATCCCAAACATCGTGTGCGAGCCCATCTCTTAAAAACCTTCCTAAGAGGGTCATGATATCATTTTGAATGCTGAAGGCTTTGTGCGGAATGCCATTGTCAAAATCGATGACACTTTTAAACAACACTTCATCAACCTGGGACGCTTTTATTCGTTCCGTAATTTGGGTCCATTTTCCATTAGGTCTGCCTTCCAAAACATTGCCTGAAGCATGATGAAAAACCCCTTTGGCATTTAACTCATATTGATAGTTGCCAACCTTTAGGCCTCTGGTAGTATCAATAACTAACTCTCCAAATTCAAAATGCCAGACCCCTTGGGGTACGTTATTTTCAAAATAACCTTTAACGAAAGCATAATGATCTTTACCAGAGACAAAATTTAGTGCATTTGCCCTTTGTAGTAAAAATGGTCCGTTAAAAATTGTATCGTTATTCTCCTGACTAAACTCAAATTCGGCCTGTCCTATGTACTCACCAACGCGGTAAGGGCCGGCATATTGAGAAGTGCTCTGTGCAGGCAAGCGATCTAAGCAAGCTAAAAAAAACGTAAGCGCCAGTAAAATACGAATAGCCATTAATTAAAAAATATGGCGCAAAGAAACCAAATTTCATTCACAACAATTAACCATGTACTTTTTTGTGCGGAAAGCTCCAAGAAGTGGTCAAAATCACCGATAAATTGATTCTGGAGCAGGTTAAAATGAAAACCTAAGTCATTCATAATTATCTCAGGGCAATAACCAAAGCTATATCCAACACAGAGTGGGAGGTTACACGAGCAGGATACCTTTCTCCTACTCACTAAAAATCTTAATCGAGCCTCCAAGTTTATCTATTGTTTCTTTGATAATGTGAAGGGGTTTTCAGTTGCATATTCCGTTAATGACAAGTCTGATAATAGTGTTAGTGTAGATTGCCTTCTTTTATACTAAGAATTTTCTATTCGTGACGCAGCCTCTCCATAAGATCGATGCCTATGGCTTCAAAGGACTACGCTCCCACGGCAGTTTCTTAGATCTGATTAAGCTGTCAAAACTTAAGTTGTACTCCAACATAGAGATTCCTAGCTGGCGCTGGCTGATAAAACCTCCTACCGAAGGCATTCAAGTCATTTCCCAGACTATAATCAATACCACCCAGGTTCTCCACTCCGCCATACAATTTTGCATCTACTTTGTTCCAATGAAACTGGTATTGTGATTTCAAATTGAGCAAATGATAGGTATCAGCAAGAACTTCGTTATTATCCGTTAAGGGAACCTGACTTACCAATCGGTACTGAAGCGTCGTTGTAAATCGTTTCTTAAGTTCGATGGATACAGTTTGAAAAAGCGAGTGATTTGGAACACCCGTGACATCATTGCCGGAGAAGTCTTCTCCCCTTTTGCTGTACTCTTCAAAAGTGAAATCGTAATACTGGTAAGCGGTACTCGATTTGATTTGACTTACGAATCCACGATTTTTCACATGCCATAGAGACTTCAGGCCTATCTCAAGTCCTCTTTGGGAAGTTCCACCC
>JBCDHA010000436.1:0-3977 GCA_038750705.1 Bacteroidota bacterium | reverse complement strand
GGAGGAGGGTATGCTTTGAATCTGGGATTCAGGTATATTTATTGAATCAATTAAGGTTATTGTGAGAGGTCATGCCTTTTTAGGTATGGCCTCTTTTGTTTAGCCTTGTACTATTATATTACATAGGAATGAAGCAGATTTTCTTATCACTTTTTTTGAGTTTATTATTTTTGATGACTATGCAGTCTAGCTTTAGTCAGGAAAAAAAATATTCATACCTTGCTTTAGGTGATTCTTACACTATTGGTGAAAGCGTGGGTGAAGCTATGAGGTGGCCGGTACAGTTAGTGGACCGGTTAAATAATGCCAATTATGATTTTAAAATAGCAGCCCCTAAAATTATAGCTACCACAGGCTGGACCACGCAGGAATTGAAAGCTGCGGTAGCAGAAGAAAAACCAGCAAGGGACTATGATTTCGTCTCACTTTTAATTGGAGTCAATAATCAATATCGAAAATACCCGCTTAGTGATTATCCTTCCGAATTCGAATCTCTTTTGAAAATAGCCATTGAACACGCAGGAGGTGATAAAAATAAAGTAATAGTTGTTTCAATTCCAGACTATGGCTACACACCTTTTGGTCAGCCCAGGCAGTCTGAGATTAGTAAAGGTATCGATGACTATAATAACATCAATAAACGCATATCAAAAAAATATGGCGTAAAATACTACAATATAACACCTATATCCAGAAACGGATTAAAGTATACGGATCTTGTAGCCGATGATAAGCTGCACCCATCAGGAAAACAATATTCCCTTTGGGTGGATTTTATTTTAGAAGATAAGGACCTCCTTAAGGTCTTTAAATAATAAGGCCGGACAAGAATTACCTAAGTATGTGCCATCGTTTTACCTGTTCTAATTTATCCAGATCAAGAATCACTAATTTGCTGTTTTGAGCTTCAACCAGCCCTTCCTCCTTAAAATCAGATATTACTCTTATGACTGATTCCGTAGCCGTACCTACCATATTAGACAAGTCTTCTCGTGATATGGTTAGCGCAAACCCCTCCTTATTGTCAGGATTGAATTTTGATGAAACCTCAATTAAAGCTTCTGCTGTTCGCTGCCGCACAGAACTGTAAGCTAAGTTGAGTAGTTTTTCCTCCTTATCAGTAATCTTGTTAGATAGCATTTCTATGAATTTTTTAGCTACCTCCCTGTTAGAGTATACAAGTTCATTAAATTCATTTCGCGGAACACTTATGATATAAGAATCCTCCATGGCTTCGGCAGAGTCAGGGTGATTTTTGTTTTCCAGAAGTGCTTCGTAGCCAAAGAATTCTCCGGCTGAGTAAATAGAGGTAATAAATTCTTTACCCTCCTCATTAGTCTTAATGGATTTGATTTTTCCGGACTCAATGAAGTAGAGATGGTTGGGGTATTCGCCCTCTCTGAATATATCGTTCTTCTTTTTATACAAACGAGATTTTCTATTCTCATGAAGGGCATCAAGGTTATGTAATTTTTTGGCATCGCTTATAAAGCTATTCAACCCAGCGGTACTATTAGTATATTCTTTCCTCATGGCCTCGGTTTTACGAAGTCGTGATTCCACCGCATCGAGGAGCTCAGTGTCTTCAAAAGGTTTGGTGAGATAGTCGTCTGCACCTAGTACCATGCCTTTGCGCATATCAGAACGATCAGCCTTTGCAGTCAAAAATATGAACGGAATACCTGCTGTTTGATCTTTCTTACTAAGAATATGAAGAACCCCAAAGCCATCCAATTCAGGCATCATAATATCGCATATGATTAAATCAGGATGCTCCGATAACGCTTTTTCTACCCCCACTTTTCCATCGGGTGCTGTAATACTGTTAAAACCATCAAGCTCTAGTATTTCTGCTATATTTTCTCTTATATCTTCGTTATCCTCAATAATTAATATTTTTTTCATTATATGTTTGGTTAGTCGTTTCCATATCTATTTTGTCATCAATAGGGAGGCAAACGGTGAAGGTAGTTCCTTTATTTAGTGTACTTTCGAAATCAATGGTGCCTTCAAGGATTTCAACATATTTTTTCACAATGTTCAGCCCCAGACCGGTACCTTGAATATTCACCGCATTTTTGGCCCGGAAGAAGCGTTCAAACATATGTTTTTTTTCCTGCTCCGGAATGCCCATACCATAATCTCTTACTTCTATTTTAAGAACACTTTGCTGATAGGTAAGTATCAGATCTACGTCCTTTTCAGAATACTTGATGCCGTTTGAGATAAGATTGATAAGTACATTATTAACGATTTTATTGTCAGTGTGGCAGACGCATTCTTTACCTTTGATCATTAGGCGTATCCGTTGGTTATCGCCCGTAAGTTGACTCATTTGATCAATTACATTTTCTGCCAATTCAGATACATTTACTGAAGATTTATTAATTGATATTTTTCCTTCTTCAAGTTTGGAAAGCGACAAAAAGTCATCAAGAATATTCTTAAGGTTACCGATTGCTGTCTTTATTTTCTTTACATGCCTGCCGCGTTTATCAGCCTGTTCATTATTATTATAACGCTCAATAAGTGACACAGAAGAAAGCATTGTGCTCAGCGGTGTTCGAAACTCATGCGATGCCATTGAAACAAATCGTGATTTTAATTCATTAAGCTCACGCTCTCTTTCAAGTGCTTTTTTAGCGTCATTTTCGGCTTGGATCCGGACATTAATTTGCTCTTCTAAATCATGATTCGTTTTTTCTAAAACTTCAATGGTTTTATCTAACTGTTCTGTACGCTCCATAACCTTATTTTCAAGTTCTGAAGCGTAGGCTATAAGCTGTTCTTCGCTACGTTTTAGTGCCTCTTCAATTTTTTTTCGGGCCGATATTTCTACGATAAAGGCAACTGTATGTGAAATATCTTTGAGAATAGCACGATTTAGGCTTATTTCTATCGGGAATTCCGAGCGGTTCTTTTTTAGACCATACAAATCTCTTCCAGCGCCCATTTGACGTGGAGTAGGTTGCTTGTCATATTCTTTTCTATAGGCTACATGCCTTTTTCTAATACGCTCCGGTATAAGATCTTCAATCTTTTTGGATATGAGCCCCCCTTGATCATACCCAAACATTTGATGGCTGGCTTGATTGGCAAGAACGATTTTGCCCTGGTCATTAGATACGATTATGCCTTCTTCACAAGCTTCGAAAATAACTTTAAATGCATCTTTGCTGTTATGTGGCATAGCTCTGTTCTTTCAGCCATGAAAATAATGAAAGATGACAAAAATCAGATGAAAAATTGATGAGAAGCAAAGAAGTAATTTTCAATAACATGTTATTTTAGCTAATATGTTTTATCGTAAAACGTTTGAATGAAATTATACAAGAAAATTCTGTACCCTACCGACTTCTCTGAGAACTCCATTCGTACAATGGATTATGCCTTAAGGGTTAGTAAAAATCAAAGTGCAGAATTAATTCTTTTGTATGCTTACCGATTAATTAATAGTGGGAATTCCGACCATATTTCCCATAGAAATAACGTGGCTGAGCATGGCAGAAAGAATTACGAGACGGTGAACAAGGAGTTGCTGATCAATTCTGAAGTGGGGCATACCTACCTCTCTGAAGTAGGTTTTATTGAAGATCGAATATTAGCCACGGTAAATGAAAATGATATTGATCTGGTATTAATCTGTGACAGCGTCTATAAAGCTATTGAAAGTCAAAACAAAAATGGGAACGAGAGACTCTTAAAGCGCATTAGCTGTCCTCTGATGCTGGTACCGGCAGATGTGTAATCAACTTCAGCTTTTTATTTCGTGGAAGGTCAGTAGCGCCGATTTCAGCCGCATTGCTATTTCACCCGTTGTACTATGATGAAATAAACTTTGTAGAAAGGTGTGTTTTCTGGGCATTAACGCTAATATGTCCTGTTTTCCGCACTACATTTTAAAAAGGGTTCATAGGTAGAAATTTAGTTGATTTTAAAGTTGGATTGGGTGTTGCATGGCTACTTTTGGCCATGTT
>JBCDHA010000435.1:0-3990 GCA_038750705.1 Bacteroidota bacterium | reverse complement strand
TCTGGCGATTTTGACGTTGATAGAGATGACGAAGACGAAACAAGGTTACGGTCACAAACCGGAAGCGCTAAGGTTAAGATGCGCGTTGATGACGGCCGGGTTGAAATCAACACTCGATAGAATTCAATCCGTAAACTCCTGCTTGTCTTTTACAATCTTCTTTTCAACTCCCTGCAGCTTTAGGTCTTTAATGTATTTATCAGGCGTTGGTCGCTGCAATGATAGCAAGAAGAGCAGTATCACGTAATTGACAATGAATACAGCTGAAGTGGTCAGAAATAATCCTAATACCAATAGAGTAAAAGCAATCCCTATAAATAGGTAGGCATTAATCGTAAGACGACTGTAGATTTCAAACCTCTGTTTTAAAGGATCATCTCTGTCAATTGCACTAAGCCCCTTTCGAAATTTAGAATGAGCCAGATAGGTTAAACCTATGGAAAGAAGCGTAAATCCATAATCTATCAAATACGTAAGGGTAATTTCTTTGATGACAGGCGCTAAATCATTATGCCTTTTCTCAAGAAACAAGTAAACAAAAATAGCTAGCGGCAATGCGATCATGGTATGAAAAGCGGTACTCATTCTCTGATGATAGACTTCTGGGGTATTCTTACTCATGTGGTAAAAATAATTAATCGCTTTATTCAGAAACATTTATCACTATTTTTGTCTTATGCCCTCCGTTGAAAAAATGAGCAGGAAAGAGCAAGTCATTCGAAAGGCTGCCGAGCTTTTCAGAGACCATGGCTATGCTGCAACGTCTATGCGTGATCTGGCCAACGCATTGGGCATAGAAGCCGCATCACTTTATTCGCACATAAAGTCTAAAGAAGAAATTTTGCAAAGCTTATGTTTTGAGATGGCTGAACTTTTCAGAGCATCATTGGAAAAGGTGGAAAACCAGGATATTAGCTACACGGAAAAACTAAGACTCGGCATTCGCGGTCATATTGAGGTGATGTCTAAGGATTTGATTGCCTCGGCAGTGTTTATGAACGAACACCGCCATCTCAGTCAGCCCTACTTAAGAGACTTCCTGCTGATGAGAATTAATTATATCAACCGCTTCAAAAAAATAATTGAGGGTGGAATCAAACATGGTGAATTTGGAGGTGTAGACACCAAACTTGCCGTGATGACGCTTTTCTCTTCACTAAACTGGATGCCAAACTGGTATGACCCTTCAGGCATTATAAACCCAGCCGATCTTGGCGATCAACTTGCGGGAATGCTTATTGAAGGTTTGAAAACCAAATAAGTGTTAGGAATGTTATAAATTTGAGATTTAAAACGATTGCGAACATGTACGGAGGAGGAAATACTTTTGAACACATAAAGTCAAACGGGTTGGAGAACGAAGATCCGGAAAAACTGGCCCAGTTTGAAGCCAGAATAGAAAGAGGTGAAAAAATTGAGCCGAACGACTGGATGCCCCAGTTGTACCGCAAGCAGTTGATCAGAATGATTGAGCAGCATGCGCACAGCGAAATTATAGGCGCTTTACCTGAAGGAACGTGGATCACGCGAGCTCCTGGCTTTAAGCGTAAATTGGCGCTAATGGCAAAAGTTCAGGACGAGGTTGGTCATGCGCAATTGCTCTACAGCGCCGCTGAGACTCTCGGCAAGTCACGGGAGCAAATGATAGACGATCTGATCAACGGTAAATCAAAGTATTCAAACATATTTAACTATCCCGCATTTACGTGGGCAGACTCATGCTTTATCTCCTGGCTCGTAGATGCCGGTGCCATTGTAAACCAATTAGCCAATGCTCGTGGTAGCTATGGCCCGTATTGCAGAGCATTAGATAGAATTTGTGCAGAAGAATCATTCCATCTTAAATATGGTCATCATTGCGTGATCCATATGGCCACCGGAACAGAAAAACAGCGGGAAATGATGCAAGCGGCCATTAACAGATGGTGGCCTCCTATGATGCACTTCTTTGGTCCTTCGGATAAGATCTCAGTACACTCAAAAATACTCATGCGTTGGAAGGTAAAGATGGGGTCTAACGATGATATGCGTAATCAATTCCTTGATATGTACGTTCCAAAAATATGGGAGCTTGGCTTTAGTATTCCGGATAAGAATCTAAGGAAAAACGAAGAGACTGGCCGCTGGGAATATTCCGAACCCGACTGGGAAGAATTCAAGCGAGTTATCAACGGTGATGGCCCTTGTAATAAAGAACGCCTTGCTGTTAGGAGAACCGCAGAAGAAAGAGGTCACTGGGTTAGAAAGGCGCTGCTAACAGCAAAAACGGAATACGTAGCACCTTTGGCATAATCGACTATTAAGATCATTTAAAACGATTGCAGAACGCTTTCTAAAATGGCATCTTTGAGATGTCATTTTTATTAATCACTTACATGGAATCATTAGATCCAAGAGTAAACAGACTGAACTTATCTACTACCGAGCTCACTTCTAAAGCTCCGCTGGACCAGTTAGGCACTTACGAGGTATTTTCTCAATTAAGGGAAGCCAAACCCTATTTTCATGTAGGACCTGTGCATGCACCCAATTGTGAAATGGCGTTTTTATTTGCTAAAGAACAGTTTAGTCGAAGACAAACCTGTACAGGCCTTTTTGTGGTAGAAACCAGAAACATAAAAGTTTCTATTTTTACAGAGGGCGAAGATACAGTCTATAATTATATAGAGGATTTCTTAGGTGAGCCCAAAGGTGGCAATGAGTCATATGAACTTTTTCACCTAAAAAAAAGGGGGAAACAGCACGAGCATATAGGCACTATTGAAGCCTCAAGCGCTGAAGAAGCTTTAAGCATGGTCAAGCCTGAGTTCATCAATGATAAACCAGTTTATAACCTCTGGATTATTAAAACTGCGGACATTGAGTTTAGCCAAAATGAAGACAAGATCATCTGGGATACCTTGCCGGATAAAAAATTCCGAGATGCCATCGCTTACAAAGCTGCAGATAAGATCAAAGAATTTAAGGAAAGACAATCATGACCAGCACGGAAGCTCTAAAAGAACTCATCTATAAAATGGCCGATGATCAGCTTATTTTGGGTCATAGAAATTCAGAATGGACGGGCTTCGGCCCACTGCTTGAAGAAGATATTGCATTTTCATCAATGGCACAGGATAAAGTAGGACAGAGCCATGCGCTTTATCAAATATTAAATGATTTAGGTGAACGTGACCCCGATACCGTGGCGTTCATGCGCAATGCAGATCAGTTCCACAATTCGCAGCTGGTTGAGCTACCCAATGGTGAATACGACTTTAGCTTGGTACGACACTTTTTGTTTGATACCGCAGAAGCCATAAGATTCCAAATGCTGACAAACTCTTCGTACGAACCTCTGGCACAACTCGCAAATAAAATTAAAGGGGAGTTAAGGTATCATACCATGCACGCCGATGTATGGATAAGACAATTAGGAAGCGCCACTGATGAAAGTATATCGAGGTTACAAGATTCGTTAGACCGGCTTATTCCTTATGCGCTGGGAATTTTTGAACCTTCACCTATGGAAGATCAGATCGTAGATGATAAGATCTTTGAAGGTGAGAGCAGGCTCAGACAGCGATGGCAGGAAGCGGTATCACTCGTGATTAATAAAACATCACTAAACCTGCCCGACCTATCACTGGCACAACCCATACATGGTGGTAGAGTTGGCCGGCACACGGAACATCTGCAACCCCTGCTGGATGAAATGTCAGAGGTATTTAAGATTGATCCAACGGCTGATTGGTAGAAGATAATGTAAGAATTATGGTCACTGAGGAGAATATAAAGGAGTGGTTAGATGAGGTAAAGGATCCGGAGATACCCGTTTTGTCCCTGATCGATCTAGGAGTAATTACCCACATAGATGTCGCCGAATCCAACGTCAAGGTAGCTATGACACCAACTTTTGTAGGATGTCCCGCCATTGATTACATGAAGAATGATATTATCGAAGTTCTTCAAAAACATGGTATTAAGGAAGTTAAAGTAGATGTGAATTTC
>JBCDHA010000434.1:0-4002 GCA_038750705.1 Bacteroidota bacterium | reverse complement strand
TCAGGATATGTGGGCCTGGTTATGGGTGTAGCCCTTATAGAAGGGATAGGATATGCGATGAAAAATTTTGGTATGGAAAGCGAGTTTTTCGCAAACCCTGAAATCGACTTTCAAGCGGCTATTTCTGCGATTATTGTCTTACTGATTTCGGGTGTTATTGCCGGTCTCATTCCTGGCATTAAGGCAGCAAAAGTCAATCCGGTTTTGGCACTAAGAGATGAATAAAGGTTTAATGAATTAACGAACGATATAATGAAACGATTTTTAATTTTTTCAGGGGTAATCATTGGTTTGGGCCTATTTGTAGGTACCATCTATTTTCTATATCTAAAGTCCGAGGAGCCGCCTGTAGTTTACGAAACAGATTCACCTTTTAAGACCGATATCGTTAAGAAAACCATCGCCACGGGTTCTATTGTTCCCCGAAAAGAGATTGACCTCAAATCACAGGTTTCAGGAGTAGTTGAAGAGCTTTTTATCGAGGAAGGAGCTCAAGTGAAGATCGGTGATCTGGTGGCAAAGATCAAGATCATTCCCAATGTAGTAGCGCTTAATAGCGCGGAAGCCCAATTAAATACGGCTAAAATCAATTTCGGTAATGCTGAGCGGGAGTTAGCACGTCAAAAGGAACTGTTTGATAAAAGTGTGATATCTGAGATGGATTACAACCAGTTCGTTCTTGATTTTGATCTACGGAAGCAAGAAGTTGCGGCTGCTGAAAATAACCTTGATCTGATTCGGGAGGGTTCCTCGAAAAACTCCGGCAACGTATCCAACCTAGTGCGCTCCACGGTGAACGGTATGGCGTTAGATATTCCGGTTAAAGAGGGAACTTTCATCATTGAATCCAACACCTTTAACGAAGGCACCACCATCGCTACGGTAGCTGACATGAACGAAATGATCTTTGAGGGTCAGGTAGATGAGTCTGAAGTAGGACGAATTAGCCCGGGTATGGACCTTATTTTGTCTGTAGGTGCTATTGAGGGGCAGACCTTCGATGCCAAACTGGAGTTCATTTCTCCGAAAGGGGAAGATCAGGAGGGTGCGATTAAATTCGATATAAAGGCGGCTATTTCATTGAAGGAAGGTTATTTTCTTAGAGCAGGTTATAGCGCTACGGCGGATATCGTATTGGAGAAACGCGATAACATATTGGCCATAAAAGAAAGTAACCTGCTGTTTGAAGGTGACGATGTTTTGGTAGAGGTCGAAACCGGAGAGCAACAGTTTGAAAAGCGTATAGTGCAAACCGGCCTTTCAGATGGTATCAATATAGAAATTGTGGATGGCCTTAAGGAGGATGAGAAGATCAAGAAAATGTAGTGCGGCGGGCTAATCCTGAAGTTCAGCTATCTTTTTGTAATGTATTTTGCATTGTTCCGTAGGGCAAATGAACGGTGCCCAATGAGAACGCTCTGCCGGAGCCACCCTACCTTTCTATGGGTCAATAGTGCAGGTTATATAGCTTAGAAACACCATTCTTTTATTTGTATATTTGCAGCGTCTTAAAAAAATGGTGTCCCTTATTTTTTACACCTGTTGAATGAATAAATACGCATCACTCTTATTGTTAATCTCCTTTATTACCACGGCAGCCGTAGGGCAGCATACCTATTATGATGAGGAGATATATCGTGATCAGCTTGATTCCCTGAGAAAGTTGAACCACTTCAGCGTGCAGGAACGAGGTGACCCGTTAGAACTTGCCGCTAACATTGCTTTAAGCCATTATCCGGAGTTAAAAGGTCATAAATTTAAGATCAAGTACAAAAAAAATGTTAAACATCCGGTTACCGCCAGTTGGTCATTCGGTAATATTTTCAAGCGTAGAAAGAATCACTCTTATGTACTTCTTCTTAGTGAGAATGTGTTTGTTAAGCGACTGCCGCTCAACGGACAGGTAGGAGTTTTTGGGCATGAAATGGCCCATTTTAAATATTACAGTGAAAAACCGTCCATTCACATGCTGTGGTGGGGTATAAAGTACGTCACCTCGAAGAAGTTTCACCGGAAGTTTGAGCGTGATGCTGACAGAACAACTATTGAACACGGTTTGGGACACCAATTACTACCAGTAGTATTCTACCTGGACAGGAGAGAGGTTAAGCAATACATGGATGAATTAGGTATCTACTAGTTTCCTCTCAGGGTTTTTAGTCTTTCCTCTTTACGAATATTTTGCATGAAGCCGAAGAGTAACCTAATGGACTGTGAGTTTCCACTCAAGTCCGTGCCTCCTCTATTGTTATAGTCCACAAAATTTTGACGAGCTTCTATCCCAATGTAGAGATTATTGCTGAGGGATTGCCGGAAACCCAGACCTAGGTTAAGATTAAGGCTGTTAATGGATTTGGAAGGGTCATCTTCATCATCCCCTCCCAGCGCATCAAAACCATCGAAGCCAATACCCGACAAGGCATAGAGGCGTGATTTATTACCTTTGACTAATTGATAGCCAATATCAACTCCAATGTATCCTCCAAAGAAGTGATCGGTTTCATATTCTATACCGTCCTCAATCACGAAATAGTTGTCATCAGCTTCCAAAAAACGGAATAAAATAGTGAGATCGAAAAGCCACCTACCTTTCTGGAGACCACCGTACAGGCCCAGGGTAGGATGGTTCCCGAGTAGAGAAGCGTTTCCCTGAGGCATCCAATATCCCGTGATTAGCCCCCAGTCGTAATCCGGGAGTTTTTTGAATTGATTCACCTGCATTCGGTAAATTGTACCCAGCTTAGATCCCGGGCAGTTGTTTTCCTTTAGAAGTTTATAAAAGGCCTGTATTTTTTCTGCGTATAAGGTTAAGATACGATATTCATCATCGCAGCGATCTATGAGCCGAAACAGTAAATCTCTTGCCCACAGGCTGGTGTAGGTATCAAAACTTAGCACAAGGTTTGGGTCTTCAAAAATCTGATTGTAGCTCTGGTAAGGGTTATAGCTGGAAGTATCGATGTTGGTTTTCCAAGAGGTGTAGTTTATGAATGTCGTTAGATTTTCAAAGAAACTATCATCAATTTGCGTTTCATCAAATACATTTCGCTCAATTTCAAAAAGGGTTCTTACCCGCTGAGAATATTCTGATACACCACATTTCTTTTCCCAATAATTGATAAAGACCAGGACAGAATCTAAATCTCCACGTTGGTGGTATTCCGGAATAAGATCTAAAGCATTATAGGTGACATCGAAACAGGTTACTACTGGTTTAATTCTTTTATCCAGTGGATTTTGAGCACCTGTAGATAGTGATAAAAGCAAAAAACCTAAGAATAGAAATCGCATACTTAACTTTTAGACGTTTGTGAGAGCAATAATCGTACATGAATAGTCTCCGTCTATAAAGGTAAATCAACGGCACTAGCACCGGTAATTTCGAAAGAAGTTTTTCTCTGTGTATACAAAATAACGCTGGTGTTGGAAAAACTGAGGCCCGGCGGAATATCAATGCTATGCCGACCAGAAGCACTGAGTTTTTGGGTCGTGAATTCCCGAACCACGTTATCATGATGCAGGGTTTTATGTTGGTTTTCTCCCCGGAGTATTTTGGTTTGCAGATTTCGTTCGACTAGCGCAATGTTCAACACATAACCTTCGTGTTCGCCCTCGATATCATACAAAACCTCTAATCTATCACCGACTACCTTTAGCTGGGCATTGATAGTATGGTTAGTCTGTTGTGAAAGAGATCTTTCAATGACCTGTTTAGTTTTGACTTGCTTTGAACCAACAAACTCTTCCTTACCATTCACACTCAGGTGGGGGGTATAAATGGAAGAGTTAGCGAACTTAGCAGCATATTTCCTCTGCCTCTCAGTAAAGACTTCTTTGCTATACGGATCTTTCCAACCTAAGTAATTCCAATAGCTCACATGAAAGGAAAGACCAAAAACCATACGATCAGTGTTATTTGTGATTAGCTGACTGAGGTTTTTATCTGCACTAGGGCACGAAGAGCATCCTTGGGAGGTAAAAAGCTCGACTACGGCTACACTG
>JBCDHA010000433.1:0-4005 GCA_038750705.1 Bacteroidota bacterium | reverse complement strand
TTTTGATTTTCTATAGAATTCCACAGATCTAATGATCATAATGCAGGTAATTAACCAGAACAATCCGATAACGAACCCCGCTAAAACATCAGAGGCGTAATGGACTCCTAAATAGATCCTGCTGGTGCCAATCATCACGATCAACAGGCTCAAAAAGAATACACTTAAGGCTCTTAGAAATCCAAAAGGGAGGTATTTATAGCAGAGATAAATTAGAAACCCATACAGCGCTGTGGCGCTCATAGCGTGTCCACTTGGAAAGCTGTAAGAACTGGCTTCTACCAAACGCAGGGCATTGACAGGGCGCGGACGTGCCACAAAATGCTTGAGAGCAACATTGAGCAGAAATGAAGAAATGAGAACAATGGAAGACTGTATTGAGGTGCTCCACTTGAAACCCCTGTAGTAAAAAACTATTCCCATAATAGGGATTAATGTAAAGTAGGCCGGTGCACTGCCAAGATTGGTAATAACAGTAAAGAACTGCGTTAATGTTGGTGATCGGAGGCTATGTAGTATGTCAAAGGCGCTCTTGTCAAAGGCTTCAAACCGGGGGCCATACAGATCGTCTGCAATACTTATAAAGAAGCTTAGCGAAATAATCGCCACAGTTCCTACCAGCAGCAATGAACCCATAAAGAGTACGTACTCTCTCTTATGCTGGTAAAGTTCTGTGGCAAGCTTGTGCGGAGAAGTGAATTTTCGAAACAGCGAACGCATAGAAGCATGAAGCTAAGAAAAAATACGGGTTTTAGTAAACGCTTAGGTATACTGTTAGATTCTTAATCGATTTCCATTTGCTCAAATAACTCCTCCACGTTTGTTGCTTCCGGGAAGAATTCAAGAATTTTTAGCATAACTTCATCAACGAGTGTATCAGGACAAGAAGCGCCGCTGGTAAGAATTATTTTTGGAGTTTCCGGGAGCCAGTTTTCAGTCTGAGTCTTTTCTTTTTTATCGTAGTTGAAATGATTGATGAGCGCGCGGGATTCTATCTCGCCGGCTGAATTTATGAAGTAGGTTGGGAACTTTTGCTCACAAAGTTCTACAATATGAGAAGTATTGGAGCTATTATAGCCACCTACTACAATAGCCAAATCGGCCGATTCTTCAAGAAGCCCGTACGTTGCATCCTGATTATCATTAGTTGCATAACACAGTGTATCGCGTGTATCGGCGAAGTGTTGCTTGTAGTCATCACCACCATACAAGTCAATCATAACTTGTTTAAAGTAATCTGCAATGGCCTGTGTTTCTGTGGCCAGCATGGTGGTTTGATTTACAACCCCAACCTTGTTAAAATGAAGAGAAGGATCAAAACCTTCGGAATACTTGCCTTTGAAAAGTGAATAGAAATCATTTTTTGACAATTCACCGGAAATGACCTTACCCAGGTTTTTTGCTTCTTCCATATCTTTCACAATAACACTCGGCGCGTTATTGGAGCTATGAGAAAAAGTAGCACGGGTCTCTTCATGTTTATGCTTACCATGGATAATAATGGTATGGTCCTGCTGGCCTAATTTTTCGCTGCGCTTCCATACCTTTTCTACAAAGGGGCATGTAGTGTTGTATTGCTGAACTTGAATACCAATTGTCTTAAGCCTTTTTTCAATTTCCAAGGTGGTTCCAAACGCCGGTATAATTACAATGTCTTCAGTTGTTAGCTCTTCCCATGGAATGAACTGAGTACCGTCCGTATCCATGATAAACTGAATGCCTTTGTCGGTGAGGTCATTGTTTACTTCCTGGTTATGGATCATTTGGCTCAATAAGAATACGCGCTTACCTGGATTTTCCTCCAGCGCTTTGTAGCTAATTTCAATAGCGTTTTCCACGCCATAACAAAAGCCAAAGTGGCGGGCTATATAAAATTTTACTGGCCCAAAATCCAACTCAGTGGGCGTAAAGTCCTTTTTGCGAGGGTCAAGGATTTTACGCGCCTCTTTCACCTTTCCTGTTAAGGAAGATTTATAGTATTCAGGAATGTCGAACTTTTTGATAGCAGTCTTATTTTAAAATGGTTTCAAAAGTAGCAATCAGTTACTTAAGAAACTCAACTTAAAAAATAAACAAGAAGTAGTGGTTGTTGGTTTTGTTTATTTTTTGGTCACTGCATTGAAGAATAAAAAACAAAAATGGGATCTTTTCTTGTTGAAAAAACCCCATTTCATGAAGCAAAGCTTGCGCTAAACTCATGCCAAGTTACAGTTATCGCTGCTTTGTTCGCAGGCTCAAGTCGAAACTCAAGTTCGAACGCTGATGTTCCAGAATGTTCTCAAGCAAAACATAGATAAGCTCACACTTACCAAATTATCTCAGAATCCACCATCTGCAACGCTAGTTATTTCAGATCGTTGGCCGAAGCTTCAATCCCTTTTGGTTGATTTCCTTGAACTCAAACTACCTACAACGAATTCCAGAAAGTTTAAGCTGCTCTATTGGGTGTTTCAGACTGCAACTCTAGCTGTTTCAAATCATAAGCTTTAACGCCTTGATTCATGCTGCAACACTCTACGAACTTTCAGTACTTACCTAACACTCTTTTGTGTTTGCCGCGAGTATCTCTCGCTTGGTGAGACTAAGGTCGCAACATTATCTTTGCGCGCAAACTTTTGATAACTCTGTTTTCCCACAAGTTTCCCACCGTTTTTGAAAACTAAAAGCAGACTGTTATAAACAGCTAAGAGACTGTAATCACATAGTTATCCACAAAAGAAGTATGGAGGCATTTGGAGTTCTGTATCAATCATATATATTTGTAAGTGATTACTCACTTTTATGACAGAAAAACAAGAAAGAATCCTGGAAACCGCATTGTCACTTTTTGCCAAAGATGGCTTTTCAGCTACTTCAACCAGCAAAGTGGCCCGTGAAGCCGGGGTTTCCGAGGGTTTGATCTTCAGGCATTTTGAAAATAAGGAAGGGCTGCTCAACGCGATTCTTGAGAACGGACGTCAGAAGTTGACGGTAATCTTTGATTCAATACATCATCTGGAGGAACCAAAGGAGATATTACGGCGGGTCATTGAACTTCCCCTCACCATTGATGAGGACCAAAGGCCATTTTGGAAGTTGCTTTACGCACTCAAGTGGCAGGCGGATGTTTATGATGACAGCATGTCTAATCCAATGAAGGACATTCTCATTCCGGTATTTGAGGCCTTAAATTACCATCAGCCAGAGTTAGAATCAGAGCTGGTAATGGTTTTAATGGATGGAATGGCAAGCCATATTCTGTTGAAAAGGTCAGGAAATGTAGAAGGTATTAAGAAGTTGATTTTTAAGAAGTATGATTTATAAAAAAATTTGTTTAAACACTGAGTGATTACTCACTTATAAAAGTAACATTTATGGAAAAGAAAAAAATAGCATTGATCACTGGAGCCTCAGCAGGTATAGGTAAAGAGTTTGCTCATATTCATGCCGAGCGAGGTGGTGATTTGGTGATCGTGGCACGCAGAGAGGATAAACTGCTGGCGCTAAAGGAAGAAGTGGAGAAAAATTACGCTGTGAAAGTTAATCTCCTTGTTAAGGACCTGGCGGATCCAAAGGCGCCAAAAGAGATTTATGATGAAGTACTACAGCAGGGCATTCAAATTGACTATTTAATCAACAATGCCGGTTTTGGAGGTATTGGTAAATTTTATGAACGAGACCTGGCCGAAGAATTAAATATGATCAATTTGAATATTTCAGCGCTGACTTCTCTTACCCATTTTTTCTTGCAGGATTTTGTGAAGAAGAATTCAGGTAAAATACTGAATGTGTCGTCTACAGCTAGTTTACTGCCGGGCCCGTTGCAAGCCGTTTATTATGCTACTAAGGCGTATGTGACGTCTTTCAGTAATGCTCTGGCAGAAGAGTTGCGCGATACAGATATTAGCGTAACTAATCTTATGCCCGGCGCTACAGCTACAGAATTTGGAAGTATATCGGGAATGGATAAGACGGCATTGTTCGATAAAACGGCCAGCGCCAGAAAAGTAGCTGAAGACGGTTATA
>JBCDHA010000432.1:0-4007 GCA_038750705.1 Bacteroidota bacterium | reverse complement strand
GTTAAACTATCTTCTTTTTGCGTAACGCCAATAGATTACCGGCCAATATGAGCACCATACCAAGAACGGCAAAAATAGTGACTTTGTAGCCTTCGAATAATGTTGAAATAACAAGAGCAATAATGGGAACCACTACTATCACATATCCCCCTTTATCCGCCCCGATTCTACCGATCAATGTCAGGTAAGTACTAAAGGCAATTACCGACCCAAAAATAGCCAGGTAAATTAATGAGCTGACATACGTCACAGAAAAATCAAAAATGATAGTTTTACCCATGATCAGGGCTATGCACATCATAATTAATCCCCCGTACAGCATTCCGAATGCATTGGTTTGAATTACCGGCAGACTCCTTTTTTGATTGGACGCAGAAGTGATATTGCCCAAGGAGGCCGAAAGTACACCGCTCAAACAAAATAGTAACCCTATAAAGGTCTGATCCTCAAAGGTTAAAGACTTCAACTCCTGCTGAAAAATAAGTACCGTACCTAAAACGCCCAGTATCGCTCCAAAAATAACTTGCCTTTTTACCGGGTTTTTGAGAATCACCGAATTAAAAATAATGTTCATAAAAACCAATGTGGAGAAGGTAATCGCTACCAGAGCACTACTTATGTAAGTCTCTGAGATATAAACGAGCCAATAATTGCAACCAAAAAGAAGAGCCCCCTGCAACGCAATGAATAGATGCTGGCCAAGATTAAAACTTAAAGACAACTTCTTTAGATAACTGTAAACCAGCAAGATCATACCACTGAGCAAAAACCGGTAACTGACGGATAAGAGGGGGTCGACTTCACCAAGTTGAAACGTAATTACGAACCATGTGGAGCCCCAAATGAGTGCCGGTATCAAAAAAAGGAGTAGGTTACTTGACTTCATGATCGGGGCCAAACATACCCAAGAGGCTCCAGAAATAAATCCGCCGGAAAAAATAAATTTACAGGTCCAGTTTAGTTGACCCTTTTTGCACACTAATAGACTTCCCTAAAACCTCTTGGTCAGTCTTTTCTGTCACCGATTCAACATAATACCAGTCCGCTTTAGCTTCTTCCGGGGTAAGCGTCAGCACGAGATAACCATGATCACGCAAATTAGCAAACTTTAAATGTGGGTTAATGGGGCTATTTACAATGCGTTCTTCATGGGCACGCACGGAGTCATCAGGAGACCATTCGTTGCTGTTGGACGAATTAATACTTGTGGTACCAAACTCAACCGCAAAAGCGCCTTCTCCCGTATGTTGGTCGTAATCATTAAACGGATCAATGCTTACCTCAAACGCCCAGGAAGAATGGGTATCTCCAGTAACAAAAACTACGTTTTCAATAGATTGATCTCTGATCAGATCTGCAATCTTGATCTGTTCAAGTGGGTATCCGTCCCATGAGTCAAGATTGATACTAAAACCAGGACGCCCCCAGTTCAAATAAGAGTAGATGACCTGGTTGCCAATAACTTTCCAAGTAGCATCAGAGGAGATAAGTTGTTCATTGAACCAACCCAACTGTTCATTACCCAGCATGGAACGCGTACTGTCGCTAAGTACAGGATCATCAAGGCTATCAGCCGGCGCTGTTCTACCGGCTAGTCTTTCATCAAGCATAATTAGATCGACTAATTCTCCATAATCAAATTTTCGATAGAGGTTTTCAGAGGCGCGAACAGGCAACCACTCATAATAAGCTTTCCGGGCGGCTTCTCTTCTAACCTTATAATCGCCCTCTCCTTCCTGGTGATTTTGTGCACCCTCAACATAAGAGTCATTTGCAATTTCATGATCATCCCAAATTGCAATGAAAGCATGATTCTGATGAGCCAATCTCAAATCAGGATCAAGCCGATATTGAGAATACCGCAGCCTATAGTCTGCCAGTGTGATCACCTCTTTTTTGGGGTAGTGAGTTCGACTAAGAGTTGTATCTCCATAACTACCCGGGCCATACTCATAGATATAATCCCCAAGGTGTAAAACTGCATCCAACTCTTTCTCTGCAAGTTTTTTGTAAGCATTAAAATACCCCCATTCATAATTACTACAGCTTACTACGCCCAGTTTTACCTCGGCGGTACCGGCTCCGGGGCTGGTTTTAGTTTTACCTACCACAGAGGTATCACCAAGCGCTACAAACCTATAAAAGTACTGTACACCTGCTTCAAGGCCGGATACATCGGCTTTTACCGTATAATCTATGGTTGGTGAAGTCCATTCCATTCCTTCTTGCTCTACGGTACTGAAATCATCACTTTTTGAAACCATCCATCGCACTTCTATTTCAGGAAGTGAATCTTGAGGTGTTACCCGAGTCCAAATAATGACTGCGTCAGACAAAGGATCACCGGAAGCCACTCCGTGATAGAATGGTTTAAGCGATGGATCATAATAGTCCGCAATACCATTGCCGGGAAGGTCAGGATAATTAACAGTTTCTTGTTTTGAACATGCCATAACTGCAAGTCCAAGGAAAATGTAAGCTTTGATCTTCATCATTCAGATATTCAATCCTGAAAGTTAGTGAGCAGAAATTAACGAATGATTAAATCTATGTGATATTTATCTTTTGGCTTCATCTGAAGGGGCCGTCCTTTCCCTTGCAGTAAGTAGATTTGTTAATAAATCCATTCCTTTGATAAAAAAAGCCCATCATTATGTTTCGATATTTGGCAATTGCTCTATCGGTTTTCGTTGCTGCTTCCATACACGCTCAGTCTACAGAATATATCACCAAAAAGAAGCAGAAGCTTTCCCGGCCCTCCCCATTTGAAAATATAATAAGTGACTCTACAAGCCGTGAACTTATTTATGATGATGGTTTGGTGGTAGCTTTTGAGCCGCTGAGAAAGCAGGCGCCAGTACATCTGCTTATTGTTCCCAAAAAAAGAATACCCACCATCAATGATCTGAATATGGCTGATAGTCAAATAATCAGTCGACTCTTTTTAGCAGCCAGGGCACTGGCGGCTCAGTATAAAATCGATGAATCGGGTTATCGCCTGGCTTTGAATACAAATGAGGATGCCGGCCAATCCGTATTTCATATTCACATGCACCTGCTTGGTGGCATGAAGTTGGGCCCTATGATGAGTCAAACCTACCAGGACAAGGAGAAAGAATGAGGCTTTCTTAAGTTTGCCCCATGAGAAAACTTGCTAATGAGGAGCTTGGTCGTATCAGTATTGATGAGTTCAGGGCGGCGGCTAAAATTCCACTTGTTGTAATTTTAGATAACATTCGAAGTTTAAATAATGTAGGATCCGCATTCAGAACCAGTGACGCTTTTCGTATCGAAAAAATCTATTTGTGTGGAATTACAGGTACTCCTCCCCACCGGGATATTCAGAAAACAGCATTAGGGGCAACAGACTCTGTAGAATGGGAACATATTGAAAATACTGAGGAACTAATTACCAAGCAAAAAGGTGAGGGTTATACCGTCCTGGCCGTTGAGCAGGCCGAAGGGTCAAAAATGCTCGATCATTTTTCCATAGAACCGTCAAAACGATATTCTCTGGTTTTTGGCAATGAGGTTTTCGGTGTCAATCAACAAGTGGTGGATATTTGTGATGACGTTATTGAAATTCCTCAAGAGGGCACAAAGCACTCGCTCAATATTTCAGTGAGCATGGGCATTGTTTTGTGGGACTTTTGGAAAAGCCTCAGGCACTGTTAGTTAAATAAATAGGTGTTTATGTCGTGTCTTACCATAATGTTCGATTTACATTAACTACGGGGAGTGCCTTCATCAGGTGGTCTTTTTACTATTTCCGGCGGGTTTTAAATGTCATAAACAACTCTTTCATTGATTAAATGCAATACTCTTCTTAACTTACTTACCAGTAAGTAAGTATATTTGTACTATGCCTCTTTCAACCAGAGAAAGTATCATAGCGCTGGCCGAGAACCATATTCAACAGAATGGCTACAATGCTTTCAGCTACTATGACATTGCCACACAGCTTGGCATAAGGAATGCTGCGATCCATTATTATTTTCCAAAGAAGG
>JBCDHA010000431.1:0-4013 GCA_038750705.1 Bacteroidota bacterium | reverse complement strand
TTACCTATAGAAAGCCAGTTGTCAGAAGCCCCAAAAAGGCCGTGTAAAATGATTAGGGGTTGACCTTTGCCCAATTCCCTATGAAAGAGATTCATTGAAAAATGTTTATGTTCTAAACCACAACGAGTATTTAAATAACCTGATATCCATGCCTAAAAAGCAAAGATTAGACTATTCAAAATGATATAAGAACACCAAAGTAGCGGTATAAGCAGGTTTTGGATTGTCCTTGATCTCAAGTGTAATGTCCAACTGCGCTTTAGTAACACCCCTTAGATTAACCAATGAATTAAGATGTGCTTTTAAGCGTACCTGGCCTCCCACTGGAACGGGCTGGTTAAACTTTAACTTCTCAATACCATAGTTGATCATCATCTTCAGGTTACGAATTTCCGCAATCTGCTGCCATAAGTACGGTGCAATAGAAAGCGTCAAATAGCCATGAGCTATGGTACCTCCAAAAGGACTTTCCTTAGCCCTTTCCTGATCTAAATGTATCCATTGATGATCATGAGTAGCATCGGCAAACATAGCCACCTGCTCCTGATCAATGGTGAGCCAGTCAGAAACGCCCAGGTCTTGCCCTAAATGTTGTTCAAACTCTTCGTAGCTACCTATAATTAGCTTGTTCATACGCCTTTCTCTAATCACAAGATCGCATACGCTAGGACTTACGTCAGTGCACTAACTAAGATCTTGATTATCTTTGATTTTAATAATCACTAACATATGAAAAAAGCCTTAATCTTCCTCTGCCTTTTTTCTATCTCACTAGTAGCTATAAGTCAGCGGGATGGAAGCTTCACGGTTTCCATCACTTATAACGGCGGAATTGGTAAGTTAAATACTGGAAATTCCATGGTCAACTCAGTATTCGATAATGAATCACTTTACAATCATGGCTTAGAAAGCAGATTGATTTATACAATCAATAGAACTTGGAGCATTTCTACAGGTTTGGAGATAAATGAATATAGTGAAAAAGTCAGTGTGAATGAACAGCAGTTATTTACACCAATAAACGTATCACCTAACGCATCTAATGACAGGAGAATTTTTCTTGATGTTGAAAACAACTTAGTGCTTTTAGGGATACCACTCAGAGCTAGCTACATCTTTTTAAATAAAGATAAATTCAGAGTTGAATTTACTGGCGGCTTTAGCGCTCAATTTTTGATTAAGTCAACCTCAACATCTGAGGACGGCAGCAAGGAAAACAATGAGTTTGATAATAAAAACCTCAACCTTTCATGGACAGTTGGCCTTATAGCCTCGTACCGTTTAACTAAAATAATGTCACTTCAATTTGGGCCCAATTTTAGTCAATTCGTAAGCGAAATTGATGAATCCGAATCCTTAGAATATAAACCTTATAAGGCCGCTGTCCAAGCAGGTTTGGCTCTCCATCTGTGATTAAATATGGATCACTTCATCATAGGCAGCCGCTGCCGCCTCCATCACAGCTTCCGACATAGTAGGGTGCGGGTGTACTGTTTTCACAATCTCGTGCCCGGTAGTTTCTAACTTACGAGCAGCCACTACCTCGGCAATCATTTCAGTCACGTTAGCGCCGATCATATGAGCTCCCAACCACTCTCCGTACTTAGCATCAAAAATGACCTTTACAAAACCATCCTTAGCACCGGCGGCACTGGCTTTGCCTGAAGCTGAAAATGGGAACTTACCTACTTTAACATCGTAACCTGCTTCCTTCGCCTTTTCTTCAGTGAAACCTACTGAGGCAATTTCAGGACTACAGTAGGTACAACCGGGTACATTATTGTAGTCTAATGGTTCAGGACTATGACCTGCTATTTTCTCTACGCAAATTATGCCTTCAGCAGAAGCTACATGCGCCAAAGCCGGCCCTTGCACGATATCGCCAATGGCATAGACACCGGGAATATTTGTTTTATAATAATCATCTACCACAACTTTACCCTTGTCAGTGGCAACACCAACATCTTCCAAACCAATGCCTTCAAGGTTGGTGGCCACGCCTACCGCAGAAAGTACAATATCACAATCTAATACCTCTTCACCTTTCGCGGTTTTAACCGTTACCTTACAACCCGTGCCTTTAGTATCCACATTCGTTACCTCAGACTTGGTCATAATCTTCATACCTGCTTTCTTGAAGTTTCTCTCAAGCGCTTTTGACACCTCTTCATCCTCAACAGGAACTATTCTTGGCATAAATTCTACAATAGTAACATCAACGCCAATGGTATTGTAGAAATAAGCGAACTCAACACCTATTGCTCCGGAACCAACGATTACCATTTTCTTGGGTAACTTTTCCAGTACCATGGCTTTTCTATAACCGATGATCTTTTTATTATCGATAGGCATAGAGGGCAACTCGCGAGATCTCCCACCTGTAGCAATAATAATGTGATCAGCTTCATAGACTTCAGACTTACCGTCATCAGAAGTTACCTCAAGCTTTTTGGCTGCTTTTAACTTGCCAAAGCCCATGATCACATCAATCTTATTCTTCTTCATTAAGAATTGAACACCCTTGCTCATGCCATCCGCAACTCCACGACTCCGGCTCACCATGCCTTCAAAATCTACCTTGGCATCCTTAACCGTAACCCCGTAATCCTGGGCATGAGAAATGTATTCAAATACATTCGCACTTTTAAGTAAGGCCTTAGTAGGAATACAGCCCCAATTCAGGCAAATACCACCTAACGATTCCTTTTCAACCACAGCTACATTAAGTCCTAACTGAGAAGCTCTAATTGCCGCTACATAGCCGCCAGGACCTGTTCCGAGTACGATTAAGTCATATTTTTTTGCCATATCTGATTTTTTTGAGTCTGATTTTACGGAGGGTAAATTTAGGTCAAAAGGGTCTAGAAAAAAACTACACTTTGAAGCTCTCGTTAGTTTTGCTTTATTTGTTCTCATGAAAAATCGAGATTACTTCATTTTCATCCTTGGATGCTCAATTATTGGCTGTAGCCATGTATTCGGATTCGAAGATAAAAGCATTGGAAACTTCTTGCGAGGCTTCGGCACAGCCGCCATTTTGATTATTATAGTTAAAGGAATAGCATTACTAATACGAAAAAAGATAAATGAAACTACTTGAAGGAAAAACGGCCCTGATCACGGGGGCATCTAAGGGTATAGGAAGATCAATTGCTTTGAAATTTGCGGAGCAGGGTGCCAATGTGGCTTTTACTTACCTATCAAGCGTTGAAAAAGGTGAGGCTTTGGCCAATGAGTTATCTGCTCTGGGAGTAAAATCCAAAGGATTTCGGTCTGACGCTTCCGATTTTAATGCAGCGCAAGAATTAATAGATAATGTAGTTTCAGAATTTGGCAGTCTTGACATTCTCATCAATAACGCTGGTATTACAAAAGACAACTTGTTACTAAGAATCGGCGAGGAGGATTGGGATGCAGTAATCAATGTGAATTTGAAGTCATGCTTTAACACCGTAAAAGCAGCAACACGGACCATGATGAAACAAAGATCCGGTTCGATTATTAATATGACCTCGGTAGTTGGGTTAAAAGGCAATGCCGGTCAGAGCAACTATTCGGCCTCAAAAGCGGGTATCATTGGTTTTACGAAATCGGTGGCGTTGGAACTGGGTTCACGTGGCATTCGATCAAATGCGATAGCTCCCGGATTCATCGAGACCGAAATGACTGAAGTCTTGGATGAAAAAACCGTGCAAAGCTGGAGAGATGCCATCCCACTTAAGCGTGGAGGTTCTCCGAATGACGTTGCCGATGCTTGTGTGTTTCTGGGTTCAGACATGTCATCTTACATTACAGGGCAGGTCATCCAGGTGGATGGTGGAATGCTTACTTAAGCAGTATAAAATTTTAAAATCGAAAGCCCTTAACTGTCGTTGAGGGTTTTTCTTTGGGCATAAAAAAACCTCAGTGTTATACACTGAGGTTTTAGTAATAAAAACTGGCAACGACCTACTCTCCCACGTGTTACCGCAGTACCATTGGCGCTGATGGGCTTAACTTCTCTGTTCGGAATG
>JBCDHA010000430.1:0-4014 GCA_038750705.1 Bacteroidota bacterium | reverse complement strand
GATTTTTTAGGTTTTGGAAACTCATCACCTAATAATGCACTTTGATGACTGAGCGCAATACATTTCTTCCCCTTAAGTTTGGCCGACCAAGCCGAAATAGGCTCAAAATCATTTATTATGAGATCATAGTTCTCAATGGGAAAAGACTTTAATTCTTTGTACAACCGGCTCGCCGAGTTCTTAAAAAACGTTCTCGGATAATCAATACCACCGCGCTTGCCAAAATAAAAGCTAAGCCCTTTGGAGGTATACTTCACGTCAAAGGGAAAGCTGATATCCGCCTGTGCTCCACTTATGAAATAATCTACCTGGCCGTGCTTTTCTAAAGCCGGAGCCACATCCATAGCCCTGCTTAAATGCCCGTTACCAGTGCCCTGAATAGCATATAAAATTTTCATGCCTGCACTGTTAAAAATTCTGCGACCATATCATTAAACAGGTGCTCCGAATTTAATTCTTGCCTTGATTTACTATTTAATTTGATAGATTGGGCCAGTACATCTTCCTGGTAGCTATATAACCTCCAATCGTTATTGGTATATTCCAATGCCGTCAGGTTTTCAACCCAATCGCCACTATTCAGGTACATTACCGATCCTTTATCATTTTGAACCTTTCTCATTTGAGGTCGGTGGATATGCCCGCAAATGACATAATCATATCTGTTACTTATCGCTATATCAGCAGCTGTATTCTCAAAATCATCAATGAACTTCACCGCTGATTTTACTCCGTCTTTTATCCTCTTCGAAAGTGAAATTTTGCCTTTACCCAGGAGTCTTGATATGAAGTTGGCGAACGTATTCAGTAAAATGAGCATATCATAACCTACAGCGCCCAGCTTGGCCAACCATTTTGAGTGTTGCATGGTAACATCAAAAACATCACCATGAAAAACCCACATTTTCTTGCCATTCATATTAAGGACGACCTTGTTTTCAATGCTGAACTTACCCAGCTTGAAACCAATGAATTTTCGCAACATTTCATCATGATTACCCGCAATGTAGATTACTTCTGTTCCTTTGCTCAACAGCCCGGTAATATGTTTAATAATCTGCATATGAGAGCTGGGCCAATACCTTTTCGTGAACTGCCATATATCAATAATATCTCCGTTCAGAATCAGCTTCTTTGGCTTTATCGATTTCAGATAGCGCAATAGATCGCTGGCATTGCAACCGTAGGTGCCCAGGTGGACATCTGAAATTATTGCTACATCTACGTGTCGTACAGGGCGTTTTTCAGGTTCCATGGCATAAGGAGGGTCTAGTTAAAAAAATAGATACCCACAGCGATTTGAGGTTAGTTTTCAAAATGCCTTGTGGGTATCATATTATCCATACATCACAAATGTATTTTACAGGCTTTACTAGAATATAAATGGCATTTTAAGGATCGGTTATGAATCTATGAGCAAATGTTAACTGCATTTTAATGTTGTTACCTAATTTTGACCAATCCATGAGACAGTTCTACTTTACACCAGGGCCTTCTCAGTTGTATTTCACTGTAGAAGAGCATATTAAGTCCGCACTAAAGGAAAATATTCCATCCATCTCGCATCGTAGCGATTCATTTATGGATATTTTTCGATCCACATCACTGGCATTACGCCAGCTACTCAATTTACCTCAGGGTTATCACATCCTTTTCACCGCCTCAGCTACTGAAATCTGGGAGCGGTGTATTCAAAATATGGTTCAATTTGAATCATGTCATTTTGTGAATGGAGCGTTTTCGAAACGCTTTGCTTCTATTTCAACCCATCTGGGCAGAAAAGCTACGGCCATTGAGGCGCCCGATGGCGAGGTGGTGGATGTAAAATCGGTATTGATCCCGGAGTCTTGTGAAATGATCGCAATAACGCAAAATGAAACCAGTACCGGCGCCGCACATGCACTGGCCGATGTTAATGAGATAAGAAAAGGTTTTCCCGATCAAATAATAGCTCTGGATGTAGTTTCTTGCGCGCCCTATGTTAACATCGATTATTCTATGGTTGATACGGCCTATTTTTCGGTGCAGAAATGCTTTGGTTTACCGGCGGGTTTGGGCGTATGGATTGTAAATAACAGGTGCATTAACAAATCAGAAGAACTACTTAACTCAGGATTATCGGTGGGTTCTTATCATTCTCTTCCGGAACTTATGCTCAAGGCCGAAAAACATCAGACACCGGAAACACCAAATGTTTTAGGTATCTACCTTTTAGGTAAGGTAGCTGAAGACATGCTAAACAAAGGGCTGGACATGATCAGAAGAGAAACCGACTATAAAGCGGCTGTGCTTTATAATGCCATGGAGCAAAGCCCGGTCCTGCAGCCGTTTGTCAAAAAACCCATTCATAGATCTAAAACAACATTAGTAGCGGCAACAACCATTGGTAGTAATCATATCATAGAAAAGTTAGGTGAAAAAAGTATGGTTATAGGCAGTGGCTATGGCAAATATAAGAGCGAACATATTCGTATAGCCAACTTTCCTACACACCCTAAAGAACACGCTGAGTTTATCGCCGATGAGCTACTTAAAATACGCGATTAATAATTCAACAATTACCCCGATATGATCGGTGATTAGTTAACTTTGCAAAAATTTTAAAAGCCAATTTATGGAGCCTTTCAAAAACATTCTTGTTGGATTAGACACCTCAGCTCTTGATGCAAGCTTAGTGAAATACGCCGCTTTTCTATCGGATCATTCCTCTGCTGAAAAAGTGAAGTTTGTCAATCTGGTAAGGAATTTAAGCATTCCATCCGATGTTCGAAAGGAGTTTCCTCATATGGAAGAAAATGCCATATTGGAGCGTAAGCAAGACATAGAAAAAACGGTTGCGGAGAATTTCAAACCTGAGAAAGATGTTGACATCTCATTTACAGTTGAAAAAGGTCAGCCTCCCAGAATGTTAGAACTGGCAGACAAATTTGATGCAGATGTTATCATCGTTGGGCAAAAGAAAACCTTGCCGGGCCAGGCGGGTACTACTATGCGATTGGCACGTAGAGCCATCTGCAACCTGCTCATTGTTCCTGAAATGAAAAAGGAAGTAACGCCTGAAGCAGAAAAGCTTATGGTACCTGTTGACTTTTCATCCTATTCAAAATTGGCCTTGGAGCAGGCAATAGATTTTGCAATGAAGACCCGTACCGTTAAAACCATCGTATGCCAGAATGTCTACTCCGTACCGGCAGGTTACCACTACACGGGTAAGTCATTTGAAGAATTTGGTGAAGTGATGAAGAAAAACGCACAGGAAAACTTCAAAAAGTTTATCAAGAAGATCGATACTAAAGGCTATAAAATAGAAGAGTACTACTCACTGGATATCAATGATAACTTAGCCAGTGACATTTACGATCTGGCCGATGAGATTCACCCTGACTTCATTTTTATCGGAGCTAAAGGCAGAACTGCAGCCGCTGCGCTTTTTTTGGGGAGTCTCGCCGAGAAAATGGTAAACGACAAAATGAACCATCCGCTACTGATTACCAGGTATAAGGGAAAGAGTGCAGGGCTGATTGAAACATTCCGGGAATTGTAGAATAACTACGGTTGTCACTACCCAGCCAATAATCAATTTGAATACTTGATTTTACCTCCAGATCATCGGGGCTACTCTCTTGACGGCGCTATGCGCTTACATTCAGCACAGGAGTTTAAGTAGATCACCCCCATTTGAATCATGCGGGTATCCTAACTCAGGCCACTCTATATATAGTTATGAGTTCCACAGGTAGGGACCATTATAGCCGATAAAAATTACTCTGGTGTCCTTGGTAAGCACGGCCCCGATATGATGTTTTATACACTGGGTCTTTTATCCAGGTTGACAGCTGACTCCATAAAAAGATTTTCAAATTTTGGTCTGTCCCTTTTGGGGTATAGTTATTGCTATCTAGTTCGTAAATTACATTTTACACCATCCAGCAGAGAAAACTATGCAAAAGCGGCTATTCCCTTGTTTATTATTGGCGGTCATGTTGTCACTTTTCACTCCATTATTTGCCCAAG
>JBCDHA010000429.1:0-4016 GCA_038750705.1 Bacteroidota bacterium | reverse complement strand
TAACTAACATCAAAATCGATTTTTTGCCTTCGTCTGTCAATTGAAGTAAGTCCTATACGGTTACTGGTAACGGCAATCCCTACACTTCTTTGGTATACCATAAAACGTTTACTAAGAATAATGTCCTTAGTATTGGTGCCTCTGTAAGCCACAATTAGGTAGTTACCTGATACTTTTACATTGGGTACTTTGAATGTATAATGTACATAACCGATTTTTGTGTCTACACTATATTCAAACTGATTGATTATGAATTCGTTATACGTTGTTAAATAATCCAAAGGCTTTAACTTTGACGCGGTCCAATCCGCGTTGCAGTGAATGAGCATGGCCCTGTAATCTTCGTGCGATTCTACCAGATCATCGAATTCGAGCACCAGTGTATTTTGATCAATTGGGACAGCCGGAGAATCAAAGACATCTTGCGGATTTCCGGTATAAGGATAGAGCTGCACGGTTTTGATTTCCTCCTCATAGCTTTTATCAATGTATTCAAGTTTCTTTGACTTTTGAAGTTCATGCTCTCCAAACAGAAACATTAGAAGAGGAAAAATCACAACTCGCATAGAAGTAAATGTTTAATTTTAATGTAACGAATATAGCTATTCCAACCGTTTCATTAAGTACCGTGTCTTACTAACAAAGCCCGGGCCACTGTAGTATATGACTTCTGAAAAATCTCTGATTTCAGGTTGCAAAAATGGTAATAGGAAGAGCCAGAGAGAGCTCTACGACCAATACGCGTCTAAGATGATGGTGGTATGCCTACGCTACTCAAAATCCGATCAGGAAGCCGAAGATATTTTGCAAGAATCTTTTATCAAGGTCTTTGATAAAATTAAAGGCTTTAAAGAAGAATCAAGACTAATCTATTGGATAAAGCGAATTGTAATAAACACGGCGCTAAACTACAGCCGGAAGAAGCTGTATATGTTTCCAATGGTGGATATTAACGAAGTTGAAAGACATGGTAACGATGATATTTCGATTTCATCTTTGCAGCTGCAGGAGTTATTAAATATGATTCAGAAGTTGCCTTCAGGGTGTCAGATTATCTTTAATCTCTATGCTATTGAAGGCTATAATCACAATGAAATTGCCGAAATGCTTGAAATAAGCGCGGGCACTTCAAAATCACAATATGCGCGGGCACGTTACCTTTTGCGCGAAATGATAGTAAAGGAGGAAATAACTTATGGAAATGCCAGATAAATTTGAGGAAGAGTGGAGAGCGGCATTTGAAGATGCAGAAATGCCGCCAGGCTCAGTAGTATGGGATAAGGTTGAACTTGCTGTCGCCAATTCAGCCAATGGTAATTTTAAAAGGAGGATATTTGTTTTCAAACTCATGGCGGCAGCGTCCATTGCTTTTGCCCTCACGATAGGCGGCATCGGTATTTACAGGGAGTTTTATATGCCCAAAAATGATCGGCTTCTAAGTGAGAGTAAGCAGCTGAGCACAAACTCCACCGGTTCTCAAAATAAAGCAGAAGAACGTATGGAAACCGCTGATCCGGAAGGAAGTTCCGGAAACGAGACTATAGTAAACGAAAATAAAAAGAGGAGCAAAGCGCTTGATCATGATCCTGAAAGTAACGAGGATTTTGAGCGGCAATTACCGGTAAATAGTGAGAAACATAGAAATGATTCGAGGCCTGATGACCAGGTTCTGCCTGATGAAAATGTAACTAACAGCCAGCATCTGCTTTCTCTCGGAATTAAAAAGCAGGGCTATAATTCAAAGGGCTATAATTCAATAGGCACTAAGGATACTGATCTGTCTGAGGCAGGGCCTGTTAATTTGGGGTATGATAATGAGTCTGACACTTCCGAAAAAGGGCGTTATGAGCAAATAGAAAATGACTCGGCTATTCCTGAAAAACTGGAGAAGTTAATGGCGGAACTCGATTCGTTTTCATTTTCTGATCCTGAGTTATCGATGGTGCCCTGGTATTCCGGCGCCATTGTCAATACTAAAAAAGACGTTGAGTCCGCAAAGTTTTGGGCAGGTTTGGGGATGTCCGGAGGGAGCTTTAATCCTACGGGCGGAGCGACTTCAGGTAACTCCGATGAAGCTTCGTTCAGCTTGAATGAAGATAGTTTCACTCAGTCGGCCCAATCTCCATTAATAGGCGAAGAAGAGAATGGCAGGGTCATAAATATAGGATTAAATTTTGGGACCCGGATAGCTCCGAAATGGATGTTACAGTCAGGTATCGTTTTGATAGACAGAAGTACAACCAATACATCAAATATTGCCCAAAATACAGGTAGTTCTTTGCGCGCGGTAAATGACTTTAGCGAACTTTCAAACATATCTGACCTAAGCGTTGTAGGCACATATGACATTGACAATTCTTACCGCTTTATATCGGTTCCTGTTCAGGCCGGTTATATACTGGTTGACAGGAAATTTGGAATCACACTTTTAGGTGGAGTTTCAAATGACCTGTTTTTGAAAAAGAGCGTAGATGGGGAGAATGATGGCTTCCAGGAGTATGATGTAGATGAAGGCATACGTACCTATAATATCACCGGTCTTTTAGGGACGGAACTGGGTTATCGTATTGGAAGCCAGTATTTGATAGCCCTTACACCGCAGATAAGGCAGGCAATTAATTCTACTACCATATCCGGGGATAAGGTGAGGCCTACTTTCTTTGAACTAGGTTTTAGGTTTAAGTATTTGCTAAAATAGCTTCAGGGGCGGTTACAGCTTCCAACCCTTTTGTTCGAGGGTGTGTCATGAATACAAACCCGAACAACAAACCAATGAAAAAAGCAACTTCTACAAAATCCGATTTACAAGTTATTGGTATTCAAGCCGCAGTTTTCACCTCACTACTCATACTCCTATCAATTTTACTGGGTGGTTGTACAGATGAATGCGAGGTTCAACAACAGTACACCTATTTTGAGCCTGTCTATACAAGTATGGGAGATATAAGGAGTTCAGTTGATGTTATTGCCCCTCAGGAAATACAGCAGGTAGGGAAAATATTTTTTCAGAATAATACACTCTTCATTAATGAACCGAATAAGGGTATTCATGTGATAGATAACTCTGATCCTGCAAGCCCCAACCCTATAGCTTTTATTACCGTTCCCGGATCTTTTGACCTGGCAGTGCAGGATAACATACTCTTTACAGATAGTTATGTAGACCTGGTTGCCATTGACATTTCTGATATAAACAATGTTATTGAAATAGGCCGGCTTGAAAATATTTTTGACGACTATAACTCGTATGGCTTCTACGCGGATGAAACTCTTGGGGTAGTTACTGACTGGGCGCCGGCTACTTCTTCTGAAGTATACGAATCGGACTGCAATACCAATGTTTATTCCTGGGGAGGTTTTTACTATGAAAGAGGAATTGCTGTAGATCAGGCAGCTGCTTTTAATTCTACTGCAGCCGTGGCTCCTACCAACCCGGGAATAGGCGGTTCAATGGCACGATTTGCCCTGAGTGGTAATTTTTTATATACCATCGATATAGATGAGCTGCAGCCGGTTGATGTAAGCACGCCTTCTAATATGACTACAGGTACACGAACCCATATCGATTGGGGCATTGAAACCATCTTCCCTAAAAACGATGTCTTGTTTATAGGCGCCCAGGCAGGGATGCATATTATTGATATATCCAACCCTTTGAACCCATCTGAAATATCCAGGTACCAACATGTAAGAAGCTGTGATCCTGTAATTGTGGATGGAGATTTAGCATTTGTTACACTTCGCTCCGGAACTGAATGTCAGGGATTCACCAATCAATTGGAGGTGATTGATATTTCTAATCTCGAGTCTCCTGAATTACTACATGTCTACCCTATGGATAACCCTCACGGTTTAGGAAAAGACGGTGATGCACTTTTCATCTGTGACGGTAGTTCCGGGTTAAAGGTCTACAACGCTGCAGATGTAAGTACCATCGACCAAAGACAACTCGCCCATTATAGTGAGATTCAAGCCTTTGATATCATCCCATTCAACAATGTAGCCATGATGATAGG
>JBCDHA010000428.1:0-4018 GCA_038750705.1 Bacteroidota bacterium | reverse complement strand
ATTCCGGGCTTTTGTAGGCATGCACCCCATACCTACGCTACATGGACTTACTGTTGGAGAACTCGCTAAAATGATAAATGGTGAAGGCTGGTTAAGAAATAATATCAAATGCGACCTGATCGTAATTCCAGTCAAAAATTATACTCATAACATGACTTACGAACTGCCTGTAAAACCAAGCCCTAACCTACCCAACCAAAAGTCAGTTGTACTATATCCCTCACTTGCACTTTTCGAAGGAACCATGGTTAGTGTGGGAAGAGGCACACAAGAACCTTTTTTACAATATGGCCACCCAAGCTTTAAATCTGATCATTCATTCACACCGGTTTCCATCCCTGGCATGTCAAAATACCCTCCATTGGAAGGAGAAGAATGTTTTGGGAAGTATTTGGGTGATAAAACCGTAGAGCCGGGTTTTGACCTGAGCTACCTGCTCAGCGCTTATTCTGAATTTGATGACAAGGATAATTTCTTTAAACCTTACTTTAATAAGTTAATGGGCAATGAAATCACTATGCAACAAGTGAAAGACGGTCTCTCAGCGGAAGAAATCAAAGTAAGCTGGCAAGAAGGTTTGACTACCTATAAGGTTATACGCAAGAAGTACCTGCTCTATTCTGAGTAAAAACGAAGCGGCCGCACCTACATTACAAGTACGGCCGCTCTATTTTATTTCCTTACCACTTTATACACTGATTTAGTGCTTTCGTGCTCTAACTCAATAAAATACGTTCCTTTTTTAAGTGCCGGAAATATATCAAATCCATATCTATTGGTAGAAAAGGACTGTTGAAACACAGCACGCCCACTGATATCCATGATTTTAAGCTTATAATCACCTGCTTTCAAACCCTTGAAAGAGATCCTATCCTGAAAAGGGTTCGGAAAAAGCACAAATGATACAGGCAATGATTCGTCCTCCAGACCACTAGAGATTCTGCGTCCCGATGAGGATGGGCAATTACCGGGGCAGCTATCCGACCATGATCCCGTTCGGTTTCCTCCACTCGTACCTGTTACCGTAAACCATCCATCGGTTCCCCTGAACAGATCTACTGTCTGATCACCGGAACCGTTGTTAAATACAACTCCAACATCTGATGAGCTGGTCCCAACCGGGATGTTGAAGGTGTATGCCGACCAGTTTGTACCTGAAAGGTTGTTCATAAGCTGGCCTGGCCAACCGGAAGTGCCTGAAAGCGTAGCGTTAGTGGCTGCATTAAAAAGATAAATATTCGTAGTGGACCCCCACCCTGAGGGTCTATCAAAATTCAAAGTGACAGAACCGGAGCTGCCCGGGCACCCTGAAGGACATGAGGCTGACCAGCTTCCGGCATACCAGCCATCGGTGTTTCTCGACAGGTCCGGCGTCTGATTACCTGAACCATCGTTAAAAATCAGACGAATATCTTGTGCGGCAATTCCTGCCTGAGGATCTACCGTAAAAGAAAACCAGTTAACACCCCCTATACTGCTCATAGCAGCTCCGGGCCACTGCGGCGTGCCTGACATAGTCGAATTGGTACTGGCATTATAAAAATAAACATTGGTACCGGAACCCCAACCCGCAGGCTTTTGGAAGTTTACAGTAAAGGGATCTACATCTTCCGTTGGCAACGTGGCGCCACCTTGGGTCCAAACTGCGTAGTCAGTCCCTGAAGTGCGTAACGTCCAGCCGCTGCCAAATGGCGACCAGCTTCCCGGCCCAATTTTCATGGCAATGGTTCCGTTACGACCGTCAATATAGGCGGCATAAAGGTCGCTTCTTGCCTCCACTATATTCATGGTTGTTCCGGCATAGATTCGTACGTCCTTACGGATAGCTATTAGGTCTGTGATTGCATTCCTGACTCCTGCACCTTTATCAAAAAAGTGTGTCCAAAAAACCATCGGGTTACCCGGGTGGGTAAGAATATAGGCGTAGCCTTTTCTCAGGTTAGTTTCATCACTCGGAAAAATAAATCCTGACCCGCAGCACTGCTGGGCCTCTCCCGTATCATGATTGTCAAGAAAAGTCACTGATTTTCCAGGATTAATGCCAATCATGCCTGAGGCGTTTCCACTGAAGTCGCGCAAATAAGATAAGTTATTATCACGAAATGCGTTTTGAAGTGAAACTTTTGTGTTGAAATCAAAAGCTGAAGACGACTGTTGTGTAAAGTTTACCCAGTTGTTAGTCTGTACCCTGCTACTTTCCAACAATTCCCCGACGGCAAAATAAGGGCTTGTAGCATCGTTGTACTCCTTATTAAAAATAGGATCATAACCATGCACAAAATCGTAACGCCATCCGTCAAAGCCAACATCATTTTTGAGCCAAAGCATCCATTGAGTTATCTCGGATCGCACCGCCGGATTAAAATGATCCAGATCTCTCGCCGCGGCAAAAGTACCATCGGACCCGTCAGCCTTGAGCGCAGTACCCGGAAAATAATCACCATTAATGCTTAAGGTAACGGGGTAACTTACAAAACCCGGTCCCTCGTCATCTGCGGTAATGTAAAAAGTGGGCCAGTCAGGATTTCGGAAGGTTACGGCATCGTCAGATCCCACCCGGTGGTTAATAACAATATCACTGAGTACTTTGAGACCAAGGTTATGATAGTTTTGAATTAAATTTCTCAATTGCGTTTCTGTACCATAGGCGGTATTAAGATCATAAAGCTCCCGAGGCAGGTAACCCTGTGCTGCGGCTGAGTTGCTGGGTGGCGGCATCCATATAGCGTCTATTCCTGCATTTGCTATTGTCGCACTATTCTGATCGACAACATTATACCAGGTTTGCCCGGGGGGTTGTACATGAACATTCCAGTCAAACGCCTGGAAAAGGACATCTTCATCTTGCGCCTGTAGATTAAGAGCCAACAAAAGACAAAAAATGATAGAAAATAATCTAGTAATCATGTTACATAATTTTTGTTAGTGTAAAACATCATACCAACTAAAAAACATCTTCTATTCTAGCTAAATACACGTTCAACATCGTGTCAACTTATAAATTGGTACGCTTTATTTGAGTTTTGAGGTGTAGAAATAGCGTTATAGAGCAATTGCTCATTAGTATGAATATCTTTGCCACTTAAATTTTGAGTTTGTGAGTAAGGATTTAAGAATTGTGTTCATGGGTACCCCTGATTTTGCGGTACCCAGCCTGAAAGTTATGGTTGATAAGGGACTTGATGTAGTGGCTGTGATTACAGCTCCTGATCGACCAAAAGGAAGAGGCCAAAAGTTGGCAGTGTCACCAGTGAAAGAGGCGGCTGTAAAGTATGGACTTCCGGTATTGCAGCCTACTAACCTCAAGGACCCTGACTTTATCCGGGAGCTGAAAAGTTATAAGGCTAACCTACAGGTAGTGGTAGCTTTTCGTATGTTACCTGAAGTGGTTTGGAATATGCCGTCTATCGGCACATTTAATTTACACGCGTCATTATTACCTCAGTACCGCGGTGCGGCACCTATCAATTGGGCTATCATCAACGGTGAAAAAGAAACCGGTGTTACCACTTTTTTTCTCAAACACGAAATAGATACCGGGAAGATCATTTTCCAGGAGCAGGAACCCATTCATGAAGATGATACAGTAGGCGAGCTTTACGCACGACTTATGGATAAAGGTGGAAAACTGGTACTAAAAACAGTGCAGGCTATCAAAGAAGGTGATTACCCCGAAATCGAACAAGATGAAAACGGTATCCTAAAGAAAGCTCCCAAAATATTTCGGGAAACCTGTAAGATAGACTGGTCAAAGTCCACAGATGAGGTTTACAATTTTATACGTGGTTTGAGTCCTTACCCCGCCGCCTGGACTATTGTGAATGAATTAAACCTGAAGCTTTTCAAAGTAAAGCCGCTACCATCTAATGATTCTGCTTTAACTCCCGGCCGGTTCCATACTGATAATAAATCATTTCTTCATTTCAGAACAAGAAATGGCTTAATTGATGTCCAGGAACTACAGTTGCAAGGAAAGAAACGCATGCCGATTGATGAGTTTTTTAGAGGGAATAAGCTT
>JBCDHA010000427.1:0-4026 GCA_038750705.1 Bacteroidota bacterium | reverse complement strand
TTAAGTAACATGCCAAAAGCCGCCACGGCAGCTGACCACCTAAAGTTATCTGAGGTCTCATTTAGTTTTAAATTCCCATCTAATAATTCATTAACCAAAAGCTTACTTTCCGACCCGCTGGGTTGTTTGTATCTTAACTTTATCGTCATTAGCTCATCCGAGTCTGATAGGGCTGTAAGAGCTTTGGTTTTTTGGTATTTCAGATCGTCAACCAAAAACGGACTTTTTGCACCTACCGGAATGATTTCGTACAGGGCCGTAACACTATGCCCGGCACCAATTTCACCAGCATCTTTTTTATCGTTGTTAAAGTCTTCGGCCTTTAATAATCTATTCTCATAACCTACAAGGCGGTAGGCTTTTACTTTTGCCGGGTTAAATTCCACCTGGATTTTAACGTCCTTAGCAATCGTAAATAACGTGCCTCCGAACTCGTTTACTAATACCTTTTGCGCCTCCAATATATTATCGATGTAGGCATAGTTACCATTTCCTTTGTCGGCCAAAATCTCCATTTTTGAATCTTTATAGTTACCCATGCCAAAACCCAATACGGTTAAGAATACTCCATCCTTTCTTTTTTCCTCTATCAGTTCTTCCATGGCGGTATTACTGGAGACGCCCACATTAAAGTCTCCGTCCGTTGCTAAAATCACCCGATTGTTTCCACCCTGCTTAAAATTTCTTTTTGCAATTCCATAGGCGAGATGTATTCCGGCTCCTCCAGCCGTGGAGCCGCCGGCCTCAAGATTTTCAAGAGCGGATAAAATTTTATCCTTTTCTTTCCCGCTAGTTGAGGGTAATACCTCCCCGGCCGCGCCTGCGTATACCACAATGGCCACTTCATCTTCCGGTCGAAGCCTTTTTATTAAAAGTTTAAAAGCGGATTTAAGCAATGGCAGTTTATTATGACTACTCATACTTCCTGATACATCAATCAAAAAAACCAAATTAGAAGGTGGAAGATCTTCATGGGATATATCCTTACCCTGAAGGCCAATATGAACCAGCTTATGCTCGTTATTCCAGGGTGCAACAGATATTTCTGTAGATATTGAGAAAGGGTCATTGCCTTTGGGCTGTGGGTAGGGGTAATTGAAGTAATTAACCATTTCTTCTACTCGTACAGCATCTTTCGGAGGACACCGCCCTTGGTTCAAAAATCTTCTCACGTTACTGTAAGAAGCGGCGTCCACGTCGACAGAGAACGTAGACAGTGGATTTGAAAAAGGGTTTTGAAATGAGTTTTCCGAAACGGAAGCGTAATCTTCCGTATTAGATACGACCGGTGCCGGTGTGACGTACGAGTGTAATGGGGCATATTCCATTTCTGCAGCGTCATACATCGTCCTTCTTCTGCTTTTTTTTGATCTTTTTCGACTATGACCACTCACTACAATTTCAGAAAGGCCGGTCATATCTGGCGACAGCTTAACATTAATGGAAGTTCCAGAACCAACCTTTACTTCTTGAGTAGCCAGTCCTATAAAACTGAATACTAAAACCGGTTCTATACCATCAGGAACCATTAAACTATACTTACCGTCAATATTAGTAACCGTTCCAATGGCGGTACCTTTTAGGATAACATTGACCCCTGGTAATGGGCTTCCATCTTCAGCGGAGGTTACTCTCCCCGTGATTTGCTTGTCGTCAATGGTATCCATTGAAGTGAGCGAAAACAAAAACACAGCTACTACAAAAACCTTTTTCATAATCATATTATTTAGGTGAAACTATTGATGGGATGCGCTCTCGTTTCATATTCCATAAACCCCAGGGATTTTTTTTATAGTTTAGGCATTAATGTCTTCTGAAGAACAGAATCTTGTAGATGAGGAAAGGGAATTAATTTCCCAATATAAGCGGTCAGGTGATCTGGAAGTGCTGGGTCAGTTGTATAAAAAATATATGCATCTGGTTTATGGAGTATGCCTGAAGTACTTTAAAAACAAAGAAGATAGTCAAGATGCGGTGATGCAAATTTTTGAAAAGATAGTAGTTAACCTGCCCAAAAGCGATGTTAACAATTTCAAAAGCTGGCTCTTTGTAGTTACCAAAAACCACTGCCTTATGCAATTAAGAAGTAGCGGACATAAACTAAAAAGAAATCAACAAGATATTACTGAACCCAATGTGGAAAACAGTTTGATACTGCATCATAGTAACGAAGAAGATAACTTGGAAACTGATTTAAGTAAATTAGAGCAGTGTATTGAAAAGTTAAATACAGAACAAAAAAAGTGCGTTCAGCTGTTCTACCTAGAAAAAAGAACGTACGTAGAGATAGAAGAAATTACCAACTACGAGCTAAAAAAGGTAAAGAGTTATATTCAGAATGGAAAGCGGAATTTAAAGTTGTGTATGAGTAATTAATGGATCCGTTCAAGTCAAATATTGATCATCTCACTCCTGAGCTTATGGAGAAATACCTTAGCGGTACTCTTTCTAAGGAGGACCGCTATGAAGTTGAAAAGCTAATGATGGATTCAAACTTTGAATCTGAAGCTTTTGAAGGTTATGCAGGCACCTATGTAAACCTGGAGAAAGATTTGGCTCAATTAAATCAACATCTTTCTGATCGCATCCAGCAAGAAAAAAGGCTCTTCCCTCTTTGGTTCAAAATTGCCGCTTCAATACTGCTTCTCGCTGTTTCCACCTTTTTTGTTGTTACATACGATTTCGATGGATCAGAGTCAGTAGGAGAGCTTGCCGAAGGTGATCAAAAGGAAGTAAATGAAACTCCAGCGAAGGAATCTGAGCCAGATGCAATTCTCGAAAAAGATACGCTTATCGCTCTCAACCAAAGTGCTGATAGTGAAGAGTCCGAGCATTTACGACCTGAGGAAGAAGCTGTTCCCCTGGAACCTAAACCCATGAGAACAGCTGAGCAGGAAGCTACTAAACCACCGGCGCCTATGGCACAGTCTAACCTCGAAGGTGACGGGGCAATAGAAGAAATAACCGAATTTAAAGCCGAAGCGGGTGAGTTCGTCGATGATGCTGAAACGGAAGACATGCAAGTGGAACCCATAACAGAAAAAAAAGAGGCAGAAACAGTCTTCCTAAAACCCGCTGCTGCAAGTGAGAGTGCAAGAAGAAGTAAAGTGTATAGCCGTTCAGCATCAGCCGGAATCGGCATATCAAGAAAGGTAAAAGGCAAGGTTATTTCTGCTGAAGATGGCGAAGCCCTTCCCGGGGTGAATATTGTATTAAAAGGCACTACAATAGGCACAGTTACTGACATTGATGGGAACTACTCTATTGATATTCCTGATAATGATCAGAATGCCCTTATAGCCTCATTTATTGGTCTTAATGCAACCGAGGTTGAGGTAGGTAGTAGTTCTGATGTTGATATTGAGCTAACAGCTGATGTTTCACAGCTATCAGAAGTGGTGGTAACAGGGTATGGGATAACAAGTGGAAGGACTGATGAGCCCAAAACGATTATTCCAGCGCGTCCGGAAGGCGGTAAATCAGCTTATAAGGGGTACTTAGAGAAAAATCTGATAATTCCCATGGACTCCATAACCGGAAAGGTAGTTGTAAAATTCGATGTGCTTCCTAATGGCAACCTTATAAACTTTAAGGTCAGCAAATCTCCCGGGCCTGCTTATGAAGCAGAAGCTATACGACTAATAAAAGAAGGACCTAAATGGTTACCGGCTACCGAAAATGACTCAGCTGTCACCGATCAGGTAAAAGTGAGGGTCCGGTTCAAATGATTTATACGATTATCGATTTATGACTGAAACCGGGCTAACAGGTTCTAAAATCGTAAAATCTATAATTGAAAATCAGTCCGGTGTTTTTTCATCGGGCCAGTCTTTCTTGAAATCGATCCAGTAGTCTTTTACGGTCCGCTTCATGTCCTTACTCAACAAGAGTATGCCAAATAGGTTAGGTAGCGTCATTACCGCAATGGCTATGGCAGAAAGTGTCCAGATAATGGTAGTATCGGTAAATGCCGCAAGGAAGAAGGCAATTACGTAAACGATCCGATAATAAACCACTGACCTACTG
>JBCDHA010000426.1:0-4026 GCA_038750705.1 Bacteroidota bacterium | reverse complement strand
GTTGCGCTTCGAATTACCAATTATGCAGAAGAATCAATAGTTGAAGAGGAAGATGGATTCGTTAATGAGTACTATGCCATAACAGAATTAAATGCTGACTTAAGTGTTGATGGAACTACGCAGGTCTCAGTAGATCTCTTAGTTGATTATAATGATTCAGGTGATCCTGTTAGCCTTAATGGCTCACTTTTCGTAAATCCGTATACCTTTACGGTCACTTTCAATGATACTCAGGCAACAGTTTCGAATTTAACGGCTTCAATTACGGAAGGCTCTAATGTAATTACATCGGCTGATCTTACCGTAATGTTTGAAACCTCAGAAAAAGAAGAACCGATTGCGGTGAGTGGATTTGTCCAATATCTGAATATTAAACTGCAAGGAAGTATTGATGTTACCGGGGCCGATGATGAAGGGGACGATTTTGATATCAATGAATTCATTAGCCTCGAACTATTTGATGGAGATAACAAAATCGGAGATATCGTTTTTGTTTATGAGGATGACGAAGATGGATATGAGGAAGAAGTCATTTATGTAGAATACCCTGATGGCTCGAAAGAGAGGTTGGAAGATATTTTACAACCTGTCATCGATGAATTCGAAGACCAGTTCGATGATTGGGGTTAATTATGTAAATGGAGTGAAATTTTAAAAGGGGCGGTCTCAAAAGATAGAAAACTAAATATTTTGGTTCATTCTGACGGAGGAAGAATCTAACTAAGTTTTTCAAATAGTCACTTTAAGCTTAGTAAGATCCTTCGTAAACTCAGGATGAACTACCTTTTCAGACAGCCCCTTTTATTTGTCTTTTTTGAATGCTGAGCTAAAAGCATTTTTCAAATCTTCTCCCGCTTTTTTCAGGTTTGCCTCTACTTCATCTATTCGATCCTGATGTTTATATTTAAAATTTGAAAACTCTTCTTTCAGTTTTTCACCACTACTCTTTAGTTCGTCAATTCTATCTGCGTATTCCTCCTCAGCGTGCGAGCCTGCTTCCTTAAGGTCTGCCAATAATTCATCTATTTTTTTTCCTATCTTCTTGAAAGCTTTTTCGGCTTTTCCTTCGGGTTTTCTTCCCATTTGATTCAGTCTTTAGTTACTTGAAAGTACGATTAATGACATCAAAAGTTCAGTGCGAACCAATAAGATCCCCTTAATTTTTCAAAGGATCAAACTAAACCCAGAGGTTGGCCGGGTAATAACCTGCCGCAATACGCAAGATGTGTTCCCAAATCGGACATCAAAAATAAAAGGGCTAAATTGAATTAATTAATGCTAGATAGCTCATTTTCTACTCATATTTGTTGACCTATGCGATCTGTCGTTAACTATTTATGCTTAGTACTGGTGCTATTTTTTTTGGCAGGCTGTGGTACCACTAAAAAAAGAAACGGCAAATTGAAAAAAGGAAAGCCTATACCATGCCCAATGAAAGATTGTTAATATGAGAAAAATAGTAATTGCGATTGACGGGTATTCTGCCTGTGGAAAAAGCTCTACAGCCAAGAAGGTGGCCGAAATACTGGGGTATAGTTATATAGATTCAGGAGCAATGTATCGTGCAGTCACCCTTTTTTTTCTTGAAAATCATATTACACTCACTAATGACAAGGAAGTGGCTAAAGCGCTTCAAAATATTGATATTGATTTTAGAATAAGCAGCAGAAGTACCCATAATAGTGACACTTATCTGAATGGGTTAAACGTAGAGCGTGAAATTCGAAAGATGGAGATATCAAATAGTGTTAGCCAGGTAAGTAGTATCAAGAGCGTTAGGGATGCCATGGTGAATCAGCAGCGCAAATTAGGCAGAAAGAAGGCCGTAGTTATGGACGGGCGCGATATTGGCACGGTAGTATTTCCTGACGCCGAGTTAAAAGTATTTATGCTTGCCGATGTGAATATCAGAGCAGAACGTAGACAGCAAGAACTTTTTGAGAAAAAGGAGGTTATAAGCTTTAACAGGATAGTGGAAAACTTGAAAATGAGGGATGAAATTGATACTTCAAGAGCTGAAAGCCCACTTCGGCAAGCTCTGGATGCTGTTGTTGTTAACACTACATTTATGACCTTAGAAGAGCAGGTTGATGAGGTGGTGAATTTAGCTTTGAATAAGATTTTAGCCTAATTTTTATACGTTTCTTAAACAAGATCTAAAGTGCATTTATTCTGTTTGCATTAATGAAGTATTCAATTTTAATTGTAGCAAAAATTATTATTTTTGCGACACGTTTGAATAGGTAAATCTGAATCTAAAAACAAGCATGTCTAAATCAATTAGGCTAAAAAAGGGGTTTGATATCAACCTTGCCGGAAAGCCGCAACCAAAGGTTGTTGATGCTGAGCAACCGGAAACTTTCGCCTTGAAACCAACGGATTTTCACGGCATATTAAGACCAAAACTAACTGTGGCGGTCGGTGATAATGTAAAGGCGGGTACGCCTGTTTTATTCGATAAGAAAAACGACCGTGTTAAACACGTTTCTCCTGTTAGTGGTGAGATTGTTGATATAAAAAGAGGTGAAAAAAGAAAGCTGCTCGAAATAGTTATTCTTGCAGATAAGGAAATGGAATACGAGACTTTCAAAAGTTATTCGGTTTCTGATCTGACCAGTCTTTCACGAGAGCAGGTTGTTGAGCAACTCCTGGAAGGTGGAGCATGGCCTAATTTGGTTCAGCGGCCGTATGGAGTAATTGCTGATGTGGACACTACGCCGAAATCAATATTCATCTCCGCTTTTGACACCCATCCTCTTGCGCCGGACTATCAGCTGCTGTTTAAGGGTCAGGAACAGCATTTTCAGGCAGGTCTGGAGATAATAAAAAAATTAACTCCTGGCACTGTTCACCTCAATACAAATGCCGACTCAGAAGTATTTCAAATGTTTGAGCATGCCAAACATGTTGAATTAAATAAGTTTTCCGGTCCGCACCCTGCCGGTAATGTTGGTGTTCAGATTCATCATTTAGACCCTATTAATAAGGGAGATGTAGTGTGGACCATTAGCCCTTTTGGAGTGATTCAGATAGGTAAGCTATTTCTGGAAGGCAAGCATGATGCTTCCAAAGTTGTAGCCCTTACCGGATCTGAGATCAAGAACCCGCAGTACTACAAAACTTTTACAGGTGCTTCCATAAAGAAATTCGTTGCGGATAATTTGAAAAGTGACCACGTTAGATATATTACAGGCAATGTGCTCACGGGTGAGAAAATAGATCCAGAAGGTCATATCGGTTTCTTTGATAACCAGGTTACCGTAATTCCCGAAGGAGACTACTATGAAATGTTTGGTTGGATTAAACCCACAACAAATAAGGTCAGTTTTCAAAGAGCATTTGGCCTACTTTCATTTCTCAATCCAAAGAAAGAGTTCGTCTTGGATACAAATAAGAGGGGCCAGGAAAGAGCTTTCGTTCAAACCGGGGTGTTAGACCGTGTGCTACCTATGGACATCCTTCCCACCTATCTTATAAAGGCGATACTTGCCCAGGATTTTGATGATATGGAAGCTTTGGGAATATATGAAGTAATTGAAGAGGATTTCGCGCTTTGTGAATTCGTGGATGTATCTAAACATGATATTCAAGAGATAATAAGAGAAGGTTTGGATTTAATGCAATATAGTTAACCTGACATAAATATAGGCATATGAAGTTTTTAAGAGATGCGTTGGATAGCGTAAAGCCTCATTTTGAAAAAGGCGGGAAGTGGGAAAAATTTTATTATATCTATGAAGCGCATGATACGTTACTATTTGCGCCTAAAGACACTACCAAGTCGAAAGGTGTTCAAATAAGGGATGCCATCGATACCAAGCGCCTGATGATGACGGTAATCATCTCTTTGTTACCATGCTTGTTATTTGCTATTTATAACACCGGGCTGCAACACTTTCTGGCCATAGGTCAACCTGAAGCCGCACTCACGGATATTATATGGATTGGGCTTATTAAGGTAATACCCATCGTAGTGGTATCCTATGCGTCCGGATTGACTGTTGAATTCATTTTTGCTACTATTCG
>JBCDHA010000425.1:0-4035 GCA_038750705.1 Bacteroidota bacterium | reverse complement strand
ACTGTGTGTACATGTATGCCCTACAGGTATTGACATTCGGAATGGAACCCAGCTGGAATGCGTGAATTGTACCGCCTGTATTGATGCCTGTGATCAGGTGATGGAAAAAGTCAAAAAACCAAAAGGACTCATCCGCTATTCCTCGTATGATGCCATTAATGAAGGTAAACAGAAGTTGTTTACACCTCGGGTTGCGGCATATTCGGTTGTATTGCTGGCGCTCATCACCTTTTTATCGTTTTCCCTGGCTACGCGATCAGATGTTGAAACTACAATATTAAAAGTGCCAGGGCAGCTTTATCAAAAGACAGATGCCGGTGGCATTACTAACCTATATAATATCCAGTTTGTCAATAAGACCTATGATGATATGACGCTGGAGGTGCGTATTGAAAATGAACCCACGGCTGTTATTTCAAAAGTAGGAGGTGGTGACGTAACGGTACCGGCTAACGGGTTAGCCGAAGGAGTGTATTTCATAGAAATGCCGGAAGAAAAGATCAATGCGCCAAAGATCAATTTGAAGCTAGGCGTATACGGTAACGGAGAACTGGTAGAAACAGTAAAGACGAAGTTTTTAGGGCCGGTTTCATTTGTGAAGTGACGTGGAGAGGAGTAATTATAAAGAATTTAAAAATGTATAAAGGTTACGATATAGGCCTTCAAGCTGCTAACCGCAAGCCTTCAAGCAATTTTGGTGATTCAAAAAGCTTGTGACTTGTCGATAATAGCTTGCGGCATTTCGATCTCAAACCATTCAATTGAAAGATTAAAGGCATACAGAAACGAAAGCTAATAAAAAAATGAACATGAACTGGGGAACACGAATAGTACTAACGTTTATCGCTTTTGTCGGCGTTATCGTAACCATGGTTGTAATAAGTATGAAACAGGACATTCATCTTGTAGCTAAGGATTACTACGTGCAGGAGCTGGCATATCAGGATCAGATGGACAGAATCAGTAATTCAAATGAGCTCAATGACCTGAAGCCTGAAGTGAATTACGATGCTGCTAACCAGCGTATTACACTTTCCACTCCGGATGGTAAAACACTGGAGGGTACCATTTATTTCTTTCGTCCCTCTGATGCTTCACTCGATAAGAAGTATACCATTCAGTTGGTAAATGGAAAGCAAGTTTTTTCGTCTAATGAGTTAAATAAAGGCCTTTGGCGGGTAAAGGTAAACTGGAAAGACCAGGATAAAGAGTTTTACACTGAGAAGGTTTTGATACTTTAAAAATACAAAGATGTTATCGCGATCCTGATCTATCTAGTGAAGTAATCTCCCAGGCATCTTTCAAGATCGATTATTGAGAGGTTACCTCGCTTGGTTAGCGACAGGTCACAATGATGAAGAAAAAATATGCAAGCAGCGTTCGTCAGTGGTTTGGTAATAGGTTGTTTGGGTAGCCTGCATTGTGCCGGTATGTGCGGTCCAATAGCTATGGTAGCGCATAACCATGGTAATTTGGGAAGGAGCCTAATTTATAATGGAGGTAGAATAGTTGCCTACACACTTTTAGGGCTGGTTTTTGGGCTGTTTGGCGAAGGACTGTCTTTTTTTGGTATCCAGCGCTTACTTACCATAGTTATCGGTATTCTGGTGATAGCATTTGCCCTATATCCTAGTTTTCAGACTAAGCTGGTAAATACTCCATGGAACCGCATGGTCATTGCTCCGTTAAGAAAAAGATTGAATTCATTGCTTACAACCAAAAATGGTCTTGGTCATGGTTTGGTAGGTTTTCTTAACGGTTTACTACCTTGTGGGTTAGTATATCTGGCAGTAGCAAGTGGCTTGGCATTGGTAGATCTTAGAGCGGCTTTGGCGCTTATGCTTGGATTTGGATTGGGTACAATACCCATGATGCTAGGCGTGGGTTGGGGCTCTCTTCAAATAAAAAAACGAGTCAGTGGTACCATAAAATTCGCAATTCCCTCTTTTGCCGTCGTGGTGGGTGTGCTTCTTGTACTACGTGGACTTGCACTGGATATTCCCTACCTCAGTCCGGTAATGTCGTTTGTTGGATTGGGTCAAGGAATTGGTGTTTGTCAATAGCGGATTATTCCCATCACTTAAAATCTTTATTAGCTTAAAAGACCTACTTTTACTACATGTTAAAAGCAAGTCTTGGCCTATTTATTTTGTGTCTTGTTTTGGCTATGGACCAAACCGTTCAAGACGATTTTGAAGGAGGAGGAACTATAAATACCTGGTTTGGAGATGACTGCGGGTTAAACGTAAATTTCGGTAACCCTTTTAAACAAGGCATTAACACTTCTGCAACGGTTTTGGAATATCATGATACCGGGGGACAATACGCCAATGTTCGGTTTGATGTAGCCAGTAACTATGACCTATCTGCTAATTACACCTTTTCACTTAAGATATATGTGCCTTCAAGCGGCTTAACAGGTGATCAAACTAACCAGCTCTCGTTAAAACTGCAAGACAAAAGGTTGGCTCAACCATGGTCTACTCAAAGCGAGATTATTAAGTCCATTTCCCTGGATCAATGGCAGGAAGTATCTTTTGATTTCAAGAATGACAACTATATTAACCTTGATAATAACTCGGCGCCCCCTACGGACCGAACGGATTTTAACAGGGTGGTTATACAGGTGAATGGTGAAAACAATAATGATCATGTTTTAGCCTATCTGGATGATGTTAGCTATGACGGTACCATTACAATTGAAGAGTTTGATGACCCGGTGTATGATAGTCTCGTTTGGGCTGATGAATTTGACGGAGACGGGGGCATAAATACGAGTAAATGGCACCATCAGACCCAATTACCCAATGGTGTAAGCTGGTATAATAATGAAATACAACACTATACTAATAGAATTGAAAACAGTTTTGTAAGTGATGGTACCTTAAAAATTCTTGCTAAAAAGGAAACCTTTACGGATCAGGGTTTTACAAAGCAATATACTTCAGCTCGGTTGAACTCAAAGTATGTGTTTACGTATGGCCGTGTGGAAATAAGGGCGAAAATGCCGTTTGGAGAGGGCACGTGGCTGGCGCTGTGGATGCTCGGTAAAAACATCAATGAGGATGGGGGATACTGGGATAACCAGGGATTCGGAACTACCCCCTGGCCGCAATGTGGTGAAATAGACATCATAGAGCATTGGGGTGATAATCAAAACTATATAGCAAGCGCTACACATACTCCGTCAAGCTTTGGAAATACCTTTAACAAAGGAGGACGAATAATACCCACAGTCTCAAGCGATTTTCACGTTTACAGTTTAGACTGGTACGAAGAGAGATTGGTATTTAGTGTAGATGATGTGATTCACTATACCTATAATCCCGGTACTCTTAATGCCAATACCTGGCCCTTTAATGCAGAATTCTACCTGCTCTTCAACGTAGCCATTTTACCTAATATTGATGCCAGCTTCATTGAAAGTGCCTTAGAAGTGGATTATGTAAGAGTGTATCAAGAGAGTTGCAAAAAAAATGAGGAGAAGGAAGAAGAGGATGAAGAAGATGATAATGATGACGAGGGGGAAGAAACTATTACTTCAATTTCCAATTTTGAAAACATAAAGGCTCCTGTATATCCTAATCCGGTTAAAGATCAATTAACGATTCAACTGAGGGAACCAACGCATGGAAGCTTAGGAGTTAAAATTTATGGATTTGACGGTAGCCTTATTCTAGACAATAATTATAAGGTCATTCAGAATGAAGTCACTATCAGTCATCTTGAGTCGCTTCCTCAAGGCCTTTACTTTTTGTTTTATTCGGTTGATGGTAAGACGCTTATCCGGAAGTTTGTTCGGAATTAGCAATTCATGAGTATTGCTTGACCTAGTGGCACCCATTCAGAACTGGGTGAATAAGATAAACATAGACTCTGAATCTTTTTTTTAAACTTTTCCAACCCATTCGGTCACAAGACTGTCTAAGAAGTAAACGTATCTTTGAAATGAAAAATATTCTTGCATTCGGTCTTATTGCATTAGTCATTTTATCATGTAATGATGATGAAGCGGAACTCCGGGATGAATCTTGT
>JBCDHA010000424.1:0-4039 GCA_038750705.1 Bacteroidota bacterium | reverse complement strand
CTTCCTACGCCTTCCCTCAAGATGATAAAGCCGTTCCGTACAAGGAATTGCAAAAGCATCTACCGAATAAAATAGCTGGTTTTACAGCCACTGATGAACCCGGTGGGCAGTCCATGTCTATGAATGGCATGTCTTATTCTATGGCATCGCAAGGTTATTTAAAAGGTGATATTGAAATGACAGTTAGTATTATGGATTATCAAGGAGCAGGTACGCTGTACACTGCAGCAGCTATGGCCTGGACCATGAACATGGAATACGAGGACGACGAGAAAAAAGTATCCGGATTTCAAGAGGGCGATTTCCAAGGCCTAATCGAAGTAGGCAAGAAGTACAAAGAGGTCAACCTAACCTGTGGATTCAGAGAAAGATATTTAATTCAAATAGAACTTCAGGACTCAGATGATGATGACCTTGTTAAAAAGATTTTAAATGAGCTCGGATTAGGCGACCTTCCTTAGCTATTCGTCTTTGAGTGACCTTACAGGGTTTACGATGGCCGCCTTAATTGATTGATAACTGACCGTTAGTAAAGCTATTGCCAAGGCTACAGCGCCAGCCAATACAAACGTTCCAATTGACATCTCTGTTCTGTAGGCAAAACCAGTTAGCCATTGATCCATGAAATACCAAGATACAGGTACCGCCAGGACGATGGAAATCAGGATCAGTTTAGTAAAATCATAGGATAGCAAACCTACCACACTGAATACAGAAGCGCCCATAACCTTACGAACACCAATTTCCTTGGTTCTAAGGCCCGACATATAGGCAGCCAAGCCGAAAAGCCCGACGCAAGCAATAATTATTGCCAGAAAAGCAAACATACTGAATACATTACCTGAATTACTTTCAGCTTTATATTGTTGATTTAATTCCTCATCAAGAAAAGTGTATTTAAAGGGTTCTTGAGGGGCCATAGTTTTCCAAAGTGATTCTGTGTCATTGATCACACCTGATAAGTCTCCATCGACGCGTATGGATATAAAATTTGCAAATTGATTAACACCCTCGGTACTTAGAAGTACAAAGGGACTTATCTCTTCCCTTAACGACATATAGTGAAAGTCCTTGACCACGCCTACAACTTCATACTCCCTAAACGATGTAGGATCACCCTGAACCGCCTGGCTCAATTTGAGTCCTATCGGATTATCGACATCAAGTAATTCGGCGGTCTTTTGATTAATGACAACCGAAAGGGAATCATTAAAATCTTCGGAAAAGCTTCTGCCGGCAACAAGTTGCATATTCATAGCGTCCAAATAGTTATCATCCACATTCATACTATTTACAGTCACTACTTCGCCTCCCCCTGGGGGTAGAAACTGTTGCCCAAAGTATTGGCTTACGGGTATCATCCCTGAAGCGCCCACGGCTTGTACATCCTGAATGTTCCGCACCTCCTGCATAAAGGTTTCCAATTGCTCATTTAAAACACCAACACGCTCAATTACCATCATCTTATCTTTATGATAGCCCATATCCTTACGCTGGATAAAGGTAATTTGATCCTGAACGATCAATGTGCTCGTGATCAAAACAATGGATATGGCAAACTGAAAAACAACCAATGCGTTTCTAAGGCTACCCGAGCTCTTCTTGGTTTGCATATTGCCTTTAAGCACTTCCACAGGTGTAAAAGCAGACAGAAAAAAGGCTGGGTAAACGCCGGCTAAAACGCCCACAAGTACAGCAAATGCCGCCATTAATGGTAAAGCAAATGAGTTCAACTGTAGCTCAAGGGACTTATCAGTAATTGAGTTGAAATAAGGTAAAGTCAGATAAACAATACCCACGGCAATGATTCCTGCGAATACGCTCAATATGGTAGACTCTGTCAAAAACTGACCCATGAGGCGCTTGCGCGGTGAGCCCAGCGTTTTCCTTATGCCCACTTCTTTGGCTCTTTCTGTTGAACGGGCCGTGGCAAGGTTAGTGAAGTTGATACAGGCAATAATTAAGATTAAAACGGCAATAGAAATGAAAATATAAACATCGTTAATATCGCCACCTGATTTAAAACTACCCTGATACTTTACAGGGTAGAGGTGAATATCACGAAGTGGAATTAAATTGTAGTTATAACCATTACCGGCAGCAATATACTCCGCATAAGAGGTATTCAGACTTTGCTCAATTTGCGGTGCGGCATACGTTTCGACCATCTTTGGAAATTTTGCGAGCAAATTATCAGAATCGGCCTGCGAGTTAAGTTCTACATAAGTCTGGGTGGAGAAACTTATGAAATTCTCGTTTTGAATAAATTGAATGCTATTCAGCGCCGCTACAAAATCAAACTGCAGATGTGAATTGTCAGGCACATTTTCACAAACTGCTCGTACTGTAAAATCACCAAAATCCGTCTTTAAAGTTCTATTGATTGGATCAGCAGCGCCAAAGTACTTGATGGCCATGCGTTCCGTAATTACCATATCCTGATTACCGGAGAGAATTTTATCACCGGCGCCCTTTACTATTTTGAAAGAAAAAAAATCAAAAAAATTAGAATCAGCCGCAATGAAACTTGTTTCTTCAAAAGCTTTTTCCTCATTCCTGTCATCGACATAACGCACCATTACCGGGTTATTCCCACCTCCAAAAATTCTGGTGGCGCTCTTTACTTCAGGAAAATCCTGAACCATAACTGCGGCAAACGAGTGTGGAATAATAGCATAGTTTGTAATATGATCCGGGTATATGCGTTCAAGGTTAACCTTGAAGGTCTGCTCACCTTTGTCATGAAAATTATCATAGGAAAGTTCATCTTCCACGTGAATAACAATCAAAAGACAGCTTGCCATTCCTATGGCAAGACCCACAGCGTTTATAAAAGTATAGATCTTATTTTTTAACAGGCTTCTAAAGCCAATCTTTAGGTATGAGGATAACATGGTAGGTAAGTTTGGTTGGTACCAAAGTATACTACACTTAATACCCAAGGGTTACTTAAATTAGCCGGATAACCAATAAAAAGCGGTAAACTACTGGAGCATTTTTAGCAAAGTGGTCAATTTCGCCTTGAGGTTTCTTCTGTCGACAATAAAGTCCAGAAAGCCATGATCCAATACAAACTCGGAGCTTTGAAAGCCTTTAGGTAAATCTTTACCAATGGTTTCGCGAATGACACGAGGCCCTGCAAAACCTATTAGGGCGCCCGGTTCGGCGATATTAAAGTCTCCTAACATGGCATAAGAAGCGGTAACACCGCCGGTAGTGGGGTCCGTAAGTAGGCTAATATAAGGCAATTTCGCCATACTTAAGAGGTTTAATTTGGCAGAAACCTTGCCCAGCTGCATTAAAGAAAGCCCTGCCTCCATCATACGCGCCCCACCGGATTTAGAGATCATCAGAAAAGGAGTTTTCTTTTTAATGGCAAAGTCGATCGCCCTGGCAATTTTCTCTCCTACCACCGAACCCATTGAGCCTCCGATAAAGCTGAAATCCATACATGAAATAGTAATTGGAAGCCCGTTCATCTTTCCGGTTGCTGAGCGTACCGCATCTTTTAAACCGGTTTTTTTCTGAGAAGCTAAGATCCTATCAGGGTAGGGCTTGGTGTCTTTAAAACTTAGCGGGTCAGCAGATTGCAGCTTTTCATCAAGCTCGGTAAACTTATTATCATCAAAAAGAATCTCAAAATATTCTTTTGAGCCAATTCTCACATGGTAGCCATCTTCTGGGCTCACATAACAGTTACTTTTTAACTCACGGGTATGTACAATCTTACCTGAAGGCGTTTTAAACCACAGCCCATCAGGGGCTTCGCGCTTTGCCTCGGTTGGTGTTTGTATTCCTTTATCTTTTCTATGAAACCAGCTCATAAGATTGCTTTTAATTTTGAAGGCTACAAATATCATGAGTATACTGCATCTTTCAAAAAAAGATATTTCAGGTAAATGTTGAACATGACAATAATCAGGACTGAGCTTAAATCGCTAAAAAGGAGGGGCAAATGATATAATTTTGATTTTATTTGCTTTTGAGATCATACACAAGTTTCATTATAAAATATAAAAACACATGTCAGGTTCAGATT
>JBCDHA010000423.1:0-4043 GCA_038750705.1 Bacteroidota bacterium | reverse complement strand
ATGTAACCTTCGAAATCGTTGTGGTCTTTTTGAAAAAGTTCTTCGCTGGATAACGACTTAAAATACTCATAAGTGATCTTGAGCCCTTCAGCTCTTGATACTTCAGGCTCCCAATCCAGAATTTCTCTGGCCTTATCAATATTAGGCTGCCTCTGCATAGGATCATCTTTTGGCAGGGGCTTATAAACTACTTTTTGTGTAGTCCCGGTAAGTTTAATTATCTCATCGGCAAACTCCTTGATCGTAATCTCATCCGGGTTGCCAATGTTTACGGGATTAACGTAATCACTCAATAAAAGCCTGTAAATTCCCTCAACGAGGTCGTCTACATAGCAGAAGGATCGTGTTTGACTTCCATCTCCAAAAACTGTCAGATCTTCTCCCCTTAGGGCCTGACCTATAAAAGCGGGTAATACTCTCCCATCATTTAGTCGCATTCTGGGCCCGTAAGTATTAAATATCCTCACTATACGCGTTTCAACACCATGATAAGTGTGGTAGGCCATCGTCATAGCCTCCTGAAAGCGCTTGGCCTCGTCATAAACCCCACGGGGGCCTACGCAGTTCACATTTCCGTAGTACTCCTCAGTTTGTGGATGCACACTTGGGTCACCATACACTTCAGAAGTAGAAGCAATTAACATTCTTGCCGCTTTTGACTTAGCCAGGCCTAACAGGTTATGAGTACCTAAAGAACCTACCTTTAACGTTTGGATAGGGATCTTAAGATAATCAATGGGACTGGCCGGCGAAGCAAAATGAAGAATATAATCCAAATCACCAGAAACGTGTACAAAGTTGGATACATCATGATGATAAAACTCAAATTCTTCCAATTTGAACAAATGTTCAATATTCTTTAAAGAACCGGTAATAAGATTATCCATGCCTAATATATGGAAGCCTTCCTTTATGAAGCGATCACACAAATGAGAGCCTAAAAACCCCGCTGCTCCGGTTATAAGGACTTTCTTTTTAGCCATTGATCGTTGCTCTACCGATGCTGAAATACGTAAAGCCTAGCCTATCGATATCATCCAGTGAGTACAGGTTTCTTCCGTCAAAGATTACCGGATTAGTCAGACCGGCCTTAATGCGATCAAAGTCAGGTGTTCTGAATACCGGCCACTCAGTTGCAATTAACAAGGCATCAGCGCCATCTGTGGCCTCGTACGCATCATGGCAGAAAGTTACTTTTTCACCAATAGATTTTTTCACATTTTCCATCGCTTCAGGGTCGTAGCACTTAACCTTGGCTCCGGCTTTTATTAACTCATCAATGTTATACAACGCAGGAGCCTCCCTGATATCATCCGTGTAAGGTTTGAAGGCCAAACCCCACAGGGCGATTGTTTTACCATTAAGGTCACCATTAAAGTAAGCCTTGATACGAGGTATCATTTTTGTTTTCTGATCCTCGTTTACATCCATAACCGACTTTAGTATCCTAAAATTATAGTCTACTTCATTGGCCGATTTTTCCAAAGCCTGCACATCCTTTGGAAAGCAGCTCCCGCCATATCCGATTCCGGCAAAAAGAAATCGTTTTCCAATCCGACTATCTGTACCAACACCTTTTCTTACAGCATCTACGTCCGCACCAAGTAATTCACACATGTTAGCTATTTCATTCATAAAAGTGATCTTAGTGGCTAGAAAAGAGTTGGCCGCGTACTTCGTGAGTTCGGCTGACTTTTCATCCATAAAGATGATGGGATTTCCCTGTCTTACCAGCGGTGCATATAAAGTGTTCATCATCTGCTTGGCTTTCTCAGACTCGGTACCTATTACCACGCGGTCAGGTTTCATAAAATCTTCAAGCGCCACTCCTTCCCTCAAAAACTCCGGATTGGAAACTACGTCAAACTCGATATTAGCACTGGCGCTGATTTTATTCCGTACCTTCTCTGCCGTACCCACCGGCACGGTGCTTTTATCAACAATTACCGTGTACTCCTCAAGTAGTGGCCCTAGGTCTTCCGCCACCTGCAAAATGTATTTTAAATCTGCCGAGCCATCTTCACCCGGAGGAGTAGGCAAAGCAAGGAAGATAATTTTTGCTCCTTTGATTCCTTCTGCCAAATCGGTAGTAAAGTGCAACCTGCCCTGTTCTATGTTCCTTTCAAAAATAACTTCAAGACCAGGTTCATATATTGTGACCTTACCATTTTGCAAGCTCTTTACTTTATCCTCATCTATATCTATGCAGGTAACGTTATTACCTGTTTCTGCAAAGCACGTTCCGGTAACTAATCCTACATAACCGGTTCCGACAACAGCAATTTTCATAATCGTAATTAATTTGTGATTGACTAAAAGCGGGCCAAAAATAAAATAAAATAACCTAGAAAACTGAGGTTATTTATTAAATCAAATTTTAACCAAACTAACATTCGTTCGGGTATTGTAGTTATATTTGCCGAAAACGTTTGCAATAAAAATATGGAAGCAGTATTGGAAGAAAATAAAACCGCTTTTGGGTTTGAGGAGAATGAAAATCAGGCGATGATAGCACAAATGATCCGTGATTTTGGTGATCGTGAAATCAAACCGCATATGATGGAATGGGATGAATCTCAAGAATTCCCCGTACAGGTGTTCAAGAAACTGGGAGAGTTAGGTCTTATGGGTGTTTTAGTACCCCAAGCGTATGGTGGTTCAGGATTTGGTTACCATGAATATGTTACCGCCATAGAAGAGCTGTCTAAGATTGATGGTTCAATAGGTCTGAGCATGGCCGCTCATAATTCCTTATGTACCGGACACATTCTGCAGTTCGGAAATGAAGAGCAAAAAGCAAAATACCTTCCTAAACTAGCTACAGCCGATTGGATAGGTGCATGGGGACTTACCGAACCTAATACAGGGTCTGATGCCGGCAACATGAAAACGGTTGCCCTTGAGGATGGGGACTTTTATATTTTGAATGGAGCAAAAAATTTTATTACCCATGGCATTTCAGGAGATGTAGCGGTAGTTATTGCCAGAACCGGAGAGGTAGGGGATAGTCATGGTATGACCGCTTTTATAGTGGAACGCGGTACGCCCGGTTTTTATGGTGGCAGAAAAGAGAATAAACTTGGAATGCGATGTTCTGAAACCGCGGAGATGATTTTTGAAGATTGCAGAATACCTAAAAGCAATATTCTGGGTAAAGTGGGTGAAGGATTCATTCAATCTTTAAAGGTGCTGGATGGCGGAAGAATATCAATCGCTGCCCTGGGGCTTGGCATTGCCCAGGGCGCTTACGAGGCGGCGGTGCAGTATTCTAAAGAACGCGAACAATTTAATAAGCCCATTGCCAAATTTCAGGCCATTTCCTTCAAACTAGCTGATATGGCCACAAAAATTGAAGCTTCTAGATTGCTAACACATCAGGCCGCTAACTTAAAAAATAAAGGTAAAAGCGTTAACAAAGAATCTGCTATGGCCAAGTACTACACCTCTGAGGTGGCCGTGGAAACAGCAAACGAAGCAGTACAAATTTTTGGCGGATACGGTTTTACTAAAGACTACCCTGTGGAGAAATATTACAGGGACGCAAAACTTTGTACCATAGGAGAGGGCACTTCTGAAATTCAGAAATTAGTCATTTCCAGGGCGATATTAAAGTAAGTTTAATTCTCATATATTTTTGATTTTTAAAGGGAGTATTCTAAATTTGCACTCCATTTGAAAGGATTGAACAATGATAGTTATCAACGTTAAGGAAAACGAATCAATAGATAAGGCGCTAAAAAGATTTAAGAAGAAATTCGAAAAGACAGGTGTTCTCAGAGAGCTTCGTGCGAGAACAGCTTTCGAAAAGCCTTCGGTTGCTCGCAGAGCTGAAATCATTAAGGCAAAATATCGTCAGTCTAAATACGCTGAAGAAAACTACTAATCTCTCTGTAGTTTCCTGCCAAAATCATTAAATTAGTATTGATCGCGTTAAGTCGGTCAATACTTTTTTTATGCAGGAAACTTTCCTAAAATACCTCCAGTTTGAAAAGCGATACAGTGCTCATACGATAAAATCGTATCAAAATGACTTAAGCCAGTTT
>JBCDHA010000422.1:0-4055 GCA_038750705.1 Bacteroidota bacterium | reverse complement strand
GATGTCGCTCCCACGCCCTTTAGCATCAATGACTACCTGGCCGATTACCTTTTATGGGTAGAGAAAGGAGTGGTGAGCATCGACTATGCCATATCCGATCCGCAAGCCTGGGATGGAGTGCCTGATTATGTGTTTGAAGAGGACTACAAGCTTTCTTCACTGGAGAAGCTGAAGTCTTATGTAAAAAAACACAAACACCTGCCTGGTATTCCCGGTGTAGATGAGCTTAAAGAAAAAAACCATTACCAGGTGCACGATATGCTGATGGGGCAGCTCAAAAACATCGAAGAGCTGACCTTGCATACCATTGAGCAAGAAGAGAAGATCGAGTACCTGGAGCGCAGGCTTGATCGTCTGGAGAAGTTAATAACGCAATAAACCGATCAAAATATTACAAAAAATGAAAAGAACAATCTTATTATTCACGGTTTGCATAAGTCTGCTATACCAGGCTAACGCGCAGCAAACCTTTGTCATTGAGCGCTCCCTGAGTGTAACCCGAGCTTTAAAACTGCAGGATCGATTTGATGAGCTTGGTATACTAGGTAACGCCAGCAATGGAGACATTGAGGTAAGGATGTACCATAAACCTGACTACATGGAAGGTAATACGGCTGACGGGCTCATTTACGGAACCAGGCTCAACTCATCGAATCAGAATGTGGGTTGGCAGATTCGTAACGATGATCCCTGGTATTGTAGTGGTTTCTGGGCTATCCCGTGGTTCTGTGGGCAAAGCATTCTACTTTACTCAGATACTTTTTTCCCAAAAGTGATCCCCAATTATGCGCGGCGAGTATTACCAACAGATCTTAGTTTTGTTTCATATTTAATGACTCGGTTGGATGTGGTCATCGAACTCACCTTGTATGACAATGCAACATTGGCCGATGTCGCCACCATACATTTACCTGGTTTGGACGATGGCGCCGGCAATGAGTTGACTTTGAAAGCCAAAGATTTTGTCACTATCAACTGGGCATCAACTAATTTTGACCATCAATTTATAAGTGGGAAAGACTTTATGGCAGTAGCGCATAGAGGCTACTGGAGGGATGGTGGTGTTTCAGAAAATTCTGAAAATGCAGTAGCTGCCGCCAACCAGGACCAAGATATTGACTGGATGGAGCTGGACTTTAGGGTTACGGGGCCCGTTGATAATCCACATACCATCTTATTCCACGATGACAATCCACAGCTTAGGCTACAAGATGTATGGAGAGATGTTTCATCAAGCTTCCCTGATCCCAAGCATTCTAAAGGAATTTTTGATCCGGATGTAAACTGGAACGTGTTAAAGGACTACCACCTCTATGACCGATTCGATGATCGAACCGACGATAAGATTTCTGATCCCGACAGAATGTTTTCTTATATCAGAAGCGAGATCGATGCAGGAAAGATTCAGAAACCCATCCAATTAGATATTACATTAAACGGTCCTTATCATTACTACGATCCATCAGTTTCTGGCGGGGTCACCTCTGACAAACAATGGACCCGGCCTGAAACCAAAGAAAATGTTGTAGCTTATAAGAAACACATTTTTCTATCAACAATAAGTAAAGCGTGCGAGTATGGATTAACTCAGTATGTGAACTTTAAAGGGAGGTATACATATAACGATCCGATATGGGAAAGTGTAGCCGATACACTCTTTAAGTATTCAACTTTTAACGGCCAGTCGTATGTTTCAACGCCAAAAATAGCCTATTTACCCAGGGTGGGTGAAGAATTAAGCGGAGAGCCGTATCTCATAGATGTAAATAGTTATTTTGACCATTGGCTGGAAATTTATGACCATCAGAAAAACGGAGTTTCTACAAGTAAGCAATTTGCGGAGGGTGTTTCAATCGAAGGCATGGAGATTCGCATTAAATACATGCCGGATGCTAATTCTGTATCTGACGCTGATAATTTTCAAAGGTCACAGCACAATAGGATAGCTGCTGTGAAATCCAGAGGATTAAGATGTGGCTTATCTTCGCCCGCGCCATTTAATTGTGTAGGAGATCAGGTTAATACCGCCCAGCTTAGAGCCAGAACACAAGCCAACTTTGAATCGGATCTCAGAACAGATCTCGAATGGCTGACCAACAGCGCCGGCTTCAATAATAGTACCGCAGCTTCTAATCGGCTACCTTTTGATCAACCACTTGATTTTATTATTGCGGACTATCCTGATTTTGTTACTGCGCTTCAAAATAAAGCCTCTGGTAGTTCATGGTCTAGGACAATTTCGAGAACTAGCAATGCCCATACGTTACTAGGAGAAGATGAACTTAAAACAAATGGATTTTCAATAGCTTTTAAGACAACATTAAACAATCTAAAAAATAAGGTTATTGCAGAGGTTCAGCATCCAGAACAAGAGAAAGTATTTCTACATTTTAAAGCTGATAATGACGGTAACATTAGCGTAAGAAGGGTATTTAAGGACATGAATAATAATTACTACAATTGGTCCCTTAAATTTTGGGAGACTGTCAATGCGCGGCATACTTTATTGAATGGTACCGATGAGATTTACGTTGTTTTGATTCAAGAACCAAAACAGGTTAGGCTGCATATAGGCATGCCTGATGGCACCTTTGATTGCTTGTTCTTTGCCTATGGCCTTAGTACCTCCGTACTGGGACAAGACTGGGCTCATGCTCCAATTAGCGCCCCTACTCAACAAAGTGTTAGAAAACTTAGGATTGTATATAATGACTCTAATTTCCCCGGTATACAACTTTTTGACCATGGATTATGCCGAACAGATGCTTTTCATTTAGCTTACCAGCAATTTTTCAGCGCTGTCAGTCCACCCATATCAGAAACGGATGCGGCTCAAAAGTACGAAATCCTTAACCACTATAATCCGTATAGAGATATATCGGATCTTACAATAGATCAAAAAATCGTTGATGATGACATCACCCGACTTGGATCATGCAATAATTTGTATGATCTCAATAGTGGTGCGAGGGTTGCCGCAGGGAATAACGCATTAGAAATTTCCGAAACCAATGAACCAGAAATAGAATCAAACTACTCGTTTTATCCCAACCCGTCTGAAGGCGGCCTTAATATCAAATTTGCCAGACAATTTGATGCTCCTGAAAAAGTGTTGATTTCTCTGTTGGATCTGCAAGGAAAACTTTTAGTAGAGGACGTGATAGAAGTAGAAGAAGGCGTTCAATCTCTTTACTGGAACTACGGAGTGAAATTGGGAAATACGCTACCAAATGGAGTGTACATCAACAAGATAAAATCTTCGCAAGGTCATGAAATGCATCGCATTATATATGACTGTAGGTGTAATTAACCCGCATTATTCATCTGGCGAAGAAATATGGATAGAAAGAACGTTTGGCCTGCGTGGGCTTTTCATTTGACAATGAACCGCTGGGTTTAGCAGGACATTGGCAGGTTGTAGCGTTTAGTTTTCCGGGCATTTAGTATACTTTGGTTCCTTTATGGACCAGTGGACTCACCTATCCCAAGACCATTGCCTAATGCAATGGTCTTTATTGTGTGATGAGCAGGCCAAATAGATTTTGATGGACACCAGTATTTTTACCTCACTAGTGTCCGACTAAATTTTCTAAACAAGGGAAAACAGTGTCTTTAAAGCGTCCGAAAAAAGATTTTCTTCAAAGCTGAAAACTACCCCCACCCGCCAAATGGCGGGAATAATTAAGAACTTCCCTTTAGGGAATTTAAAGACTGTTTTTAGCGAATGATTCCAAATCAAAAAATCTTTTCTCGGACGCCAGTAATTAAGCGTTACAAACATCGCACCTGGTATGTGTGGCTTTGCGGGAGTTGAGTGAGTAGATTAGAAATTCATCATCGAAATAATAGGTATTTCCTTCGATCTGAGGTGATTTCCAACTCAACGCTGTGGTAAACGTTCTACTCCCTTGCCCTACAGTACACGGGAAAACATGCAGCATTGGCTTGATATTCTTTTTTCAAGTGTTTCATAAAATCAAGCTCCTGCACTGGTAAAAAGAGCAACCTCAGCTAAGGGGTGAAGTAATTCATGGTTAAAGAAATGTGTGGCACTT
>JBCDHA010000421.1:0-4078 GCA_038750705.1 Bacteroidota bacterium | reverse complement strand
TTGGTAGACGCTGGGTTTGGTCTTTTCCGGGGTTCCTCCATTTACCGGAGGGTCCGGGTCATATTCCATGTCGAGCATAACCGCCTGTGTGTAGTCCTCACCACGAACCTCATTTATGATGGCCAAAGACATGTCCATACCCGCGGTTACCCCTGCTGAAGTCCAGTATTTACCATCGCGGACAAAGCGCTCATTTTGAAAAGTGGCACCATACTTTTTAAGCATTTCCTCGGCTCTGTACCAATTAGTGGTAGCTTTTTTGCCTTCCAGTAAACCCGTAGCCCCTAATATCCATCCACCGGTGCATACACTTGCAGTAAAAGTAGTTTGCTCGTCTACCTTTTTGATCCAGTCTAAAAGCTTTTGATTGTAAGCACCTTCTATTGTTCCTTTAAATCCACCCGGTATAACCAGGATATCCACCTTTTCCACTGAATCTATGATGGTATTAGGTACTATCTCTACACCCATAACAGTTTTTATATTGCCTGGCTTAAGGGCGATAAGTTCTGTCTTTACTCCCCAAAGTTGTCCCAGAACATACCTCGGACCCATCAGGTCCAGTTCATTCACCCCATCATAAACCAAAATGCCCAGAGTTTTGATGTCATATTTAGCCTCAGCGACCCACTCTTCCATAAGTACATCATGGTTTTCAGCTGTTATTTCGGTCGTAGTACTTTCAGGATGACTGCAAGAAGCCAGAAACAGTACAACCAAAGCACTGGTAAAATATAATCTTGTTATTTTTTTCATGTTCCTAGAATTTTGCTGATAAGGTTAAACCGTAAGTTCTTGGAGCAGACATTACTACCCTAAAATCACTTTCACTGAATGCATCTATGGTGCTGGGTGATCCATACGTGATAAAACGTTCATCACTGAGATTGTTGACCCAAAAGGCCAGGTCAAAATTATCATAACCGATGCCAAGCCTCATGTTAAACGTATGGTAGGCATCCACCTTGAGATTATTTTCAATATCGGTGTAATGATCGCCTAATCCACGGTGCTCCAGCCTTCCTAATACAGAAACCTGATCGCTGACAGGCCAAACATACTGTGTAGCTACAAACAGTGTAGACTGCGGCGTATTTGCCAGTGTCTTGCCGTCAAGATCCAGGGGCTCTGAATTAAAGTTGCCAGTGAGACTGAAGTCCTGATATTCCGAGTTAAAATTCGTGCCGTACGAAACATCAAAGTTCAAATTGTTGACCGGAATGGTACTAAGCTCTAACTCAAATCCATAGGTCTGTGCGTCACCAAGATTTTCCCTGACAAAAACACCACCTTCCACCTGAGAAAAGAATTGAATGTCGCTCCAGTTGATGTGATATGCCGCTACTCCAAGGCTAATCCTGTTGTCCAGCCAACGGCCCTTAAAGCCGATTTCATAATTATTCGAAAACTCAGGATCAAAAGTCAAATCAGCATTTTGGATGAGCTGGGTGTTAATGCCTCCCGCCCTGAAACCCCTTGAATAGCTGGCATACAAATTACTACTTGCATTAAGGCCATACGTAAACGCCAACTTTGGAGAAAACGCATTATAGTCAGCGGTGATTGTGGAATCATTTCCGGCAAACACCTCTTGACCGTCTATAAAAGTAAGCCCACCGTCATTGAATTCATTTGAGCGTTTTTCATAGTCGTACCTGAGACCGGCTGTAATTTCAAGCCGGTCAGTAACTTGGTAACTCAGCTGACCAAAAGCGGCAAAACCTTCATTGCTACCCGCATTCGTATTCACAAAAGTAGGTCCGGCAAAAGCACCACTTAGTATTTGAGACCCGATGTTCGTGGTTGGTTCAAATGCGTCCTGCACAAATCCGAAAACACCTGCTGTGTATTGCCAAGGCGATGTAGTATTCGCAGAACCTATTTTTAGCTCCTGCGTGAATACCTGCTGAGGCTCACCTCGTACACCAAACTGACCATTGCGGTAGGACGAATACAGGCTACCAGCATCACCAAAGAAAAATGGCCAACTGATATTTTCATAAGCCAGTCCTATTTCCTGGAAGGTAGTAACGGAACTGATGTTCATTCCTGGCAGCGCATAATTAATAGCTAATGAAGTGTTTAACACATCACGCCTATGGCTACCGACATATCCAAGGCGTATCCTATCCGGGTTCGCTAAGGCCTCGTTGCGCTGCTGCGTGATGAAGAAATCACTGGCGTCGGATTCATCGATCTGCCCCTTTATATTAAAAGTAATATCAAGCCTGTTACTGGCAAGCCACTTTAAAAATAAGTTCCCGTAAATAGACTCCTGATCCCCAATGCGTGTACCCTGTGCTTCATTTGTAGGGGCAGGAGTATTGGTAGTGTCAGCGGTCAGGTAGCCATCCCGGTATTGATACTGGGCATTGAAACCAAAAAAAAGCTTGTTTTCGATGACGGGTGCTTTAAACCCAACGCCGTAGCGCTGAAGACCTAAATTGCCAACAGAAAACTCGGCAAAAGAGGAGCGTTCATTTGTGGGTTGTTTGGTAATAATATTGATCACTCCACCCATGGCATTTCTGCCGAACAATGTTCCTTGTGGGCCCCTAAGCACCTCAATGCGCTCAATGTCTGTAAGTAAGAAACCGTTGGCAAGAATGTCAAGATTATTGACACCATCAATGTACGTTGCTATGGCCGGGTTCTCGCTAAATACCTGAATGCCCCGGATACCCTGAATTTGCTGAAACCCGACCCCGTATTCCCCTGAGAAGTAGTTCGGTACCATGGCATTTAAATTGTCTAACGACCAAACTTGAGCATTTTTTATCGTCACTTCACCGAGTGCCGTAATTGCGACTGGCACCTGAGTGATTTCTTGCTCCGTTTTTAATGCACTTACCACCACCTCGTTCAGTGTAGTAGTACTTTCCTTTAGGGTAACCTCCAAAGGTTTCTGATCTGCGGTGTTAATGGACCAGATCACTCTGGAATACCCAAGGGCCTGAATCGATACCTGATATTGCCCTTGAGGCAAATCAATAGAAAAGTGTCCTTTTAAATCAGTTACAGTGCCTAAACTGGTGTTTAAAACGGACAAGGTAGCATTGGGAATTACCTCCCCTTCTGCCGTTTTCACCACTCCGGAAATTCGCTGGGCGAAAGTGGGAATAGATATAATGATGATCAGCAAGCTGATCCAGATTGTTTTCATTTTTCATTTTTAGTTTGTTGAAATAGTTGATTGGTCTACCTGAAGGCAGTTTAACAGGCTATATTCACTGAGTGTGTCATACCCTGTAAGCCGAAGCCGAGAATAATGAATGCTGCAGGTAGAAATAGATAAGCGATTGCCTATCGCGTTAGATAAACTAAGTTAACCGTGGGGGCTTGAAAATATCGTGGACTATGGTATTAGGAGCGCCTAAAACCGGCTTACGGTTAAATGAGTAATCGTGCAGCAGATATCGGTTACTGAAGCTAACGACCGGGATTTCATGGAAAGCAAAAGAAATCTGAGCCGACCGGTTGACCATTTTTGACTCTTTTTCTGATGAATCTGATGCTTTCTTCAATTGATCGGCTAGATAACATTTGCCGCCGCATACTGTAATAGGCCGGTCTCTTTTGATACAAAGGATCTTAGCTATATAATCTCGGCGCATTTTAAAATCGAGGTGGATCAGGGGAACCATTAACGTACCCAAAAGTATGTTTACTGCCAGGTACAGTGCAATAATATTCCGGATTATCCTCATGTTACGAAAGTAAGCGATAAACCAATAAATTGATCTTTGGGTAGGTTAATTTATGATTAAACATGACAATAGGCCTGATAGAGTCAAGCACAGCCTATTCAAATGATACAACTCATCCTACTTTTTCTACGGGTTGATAGTCATATGGGAAGTTCGGAAAAGCAAAAGAATTTGAATTACAGATTAACTAGCTTACCTTTGTTTAGATTAAGTCTAAATAAGTGCAGTTAAAAACATCGGTTCTCATAGTTGATCCGCAATACCTTACCCGAAATGGTCTTTTCCATTTACTAGATAATTTAGATGACCTGAATATTGAAATGCAGGAGGATGTGCTCACCGGCCAGGATTATTCAGGTTATGATGTTATA